>JBFWYF010000487.1:0-5975 GCA_050186685.1 Pirellulaceae bacterium | reverse complement strand
CTGGATGACATTCTCGAACCGGACGACGCGCGGGAGCTCGGGCAGAAAATCGAAGAAAGCAAGTTTGCGTCGGATCTGGTACAGCGCATCCGAGGCTCGACGCGCCGCCTACGGCTGGCGGCGCCGTAGCTGGACGGCAAGGGCATGGCGGCCGACGCCAATTCGGTGGCGGAGTACCTGGACAATGTCATGCCGCCTGATCGCGTGCCGGAGTTCGAAAAGGTATGCCTTGAGTCGGACGTCCATCTGGCCGAAGTCGCGTCGGCTCATCAGGTCCTGACGCTCGTGCTGGGCGAACCGGCCATTTTTGATCCGAGCCTGCGGGAGCGGATGTATGCGTTGGGAGACCCGGCTGCAGCTCAGGCACGGGATGCGGCAGCGCGCGAAAGCAGGGCGGCCAGCCGAGATGGCAACGGCGCGGCCCATGCGCGCGGGGCCGACGAAGGGCTCGCGGCGATCGAAACGGCCGACGAATCCGCTTCGGAGGCGGCACCCGTCGTCGTACCGGTCCAGGGGCGGCCAGGCCGGGGGGAGCAAGCAGGCGGCCCCCGACGAGCGGCGCGGTCGGCGGGTGGGTTCCCACTGAAATCGATGGCCATCACGCTGCTGCTGTGCTTCGCCATCTCGATCGTCGCGCTGCTGGCCATGGGCGAACTCGGGCCCAATCATCCCGTGCTGCGATTCTTCGTCGGGGGCCGGGGGGATACCGCTCAGTCGGATCGTCCGGAGGTGCCTGCCCCGAATGAGACGTCGCGGTCAGCCGGCGAGCCTCCCACCGACGTGGCGCCGGAGAGCGGGTCGCCGACGGCACCTCTCGCCGGCGGCGTCGATTCCGCGACGGACGCTGCCGTCGGCAGTCGCGAGCCGGCCTCGGCGCTCCCAGAACTGCCGGCGGCAGGTGTCGATGCGGACCGCCCCGCGACGGCACCGGCAGCCGAGCCGATTGTGGAGCCGACGGCGCCCGCTACGAGCAGCGTCCCTTCGACGTCGGCACCACCTGGGGACGCACCGACGGGCCGTTCTCCGGTGGATCCTTTCGAGGGGACGCCGGTGCTCAATGTACCGGACAAATTGCCAGGCGGCGCAAGCGTGGCAGCCGATCAGGCCCCCCCAGCCGTCTCGTCCACCGTGCGCGAGGTGAGCCCGGCACCGATTAATACGGGATTGTTGTTGTCCGAGGACCAGCTACTCGCGCGTCTCGACCAGACGGATGGCACCTGGTTGGTATTGCCGCCGGACACGCCGCTCGCTGGTGGCGACAAGCTGTTGTCGCTGCCGACCTACCGGCCTCAGATCTTGTTGGGATCGAGCATCAAGGTGACGTTGTCCGGAGAGGCGGCAGTCAAGGTGCAGGTGCCGGACGCGACGAATCTGCCCTATCTCGGTATCCACTTCGGACGGGCGGTCCTTGTACCGGTGGGTGAAGCCGGCGGAAGTTTAAAGATTGAGATCGGCGAGCGCAGTGGAATCCTTAACTTCCCGAGCGCCGAGTCGGCGGCGGCCATCGAGGTCCGGCGGTACTTGCCGCCCGGAGCCAATCCCGCGGAGGAGAACGGCATGCTCGTGACAGCCCTGTGGCCGACGAGCGGGGAAGTGGAGTGGCTGGATCCGCAGCGGGAGCCGGTGAAGCTCGCCGCGGGCAAGATACTGACGGCGCAAGGTGATTCGGACGCCCTACTGCACGACTCGGGAGGGATGCCGAGTTGGGTGGATGGGAAAAACCTGAGCGATATTGAGCGGCGGGCGTCGCAGGAGTTGCGGCGTTTTCTGACCGCGGACCGGCCATTGAGCCTTTCGCTGATGGAACAGACCAGCTCGCGGCAGGTGGAAGTCCGATCGCTGGCTTGCCGTAGCTTGTGTTACCTGGACATCTACGAGCCGGCACTGGAGTCGTTCGGAGACGAGCAACATCGCTCGTACTGGCATACTCAGCTGGATGCGATTCAGTCGAGCATGGCGCACGGGACCGAGTCGGCTGCTCGGCTCAACTCCGCCGCGGACAAGTTGTTCATGGAAAAGGCGCCCCTGGTTTTCCGACTGATTCGGGGCTATTCGCCCGACCAGTTGAGCGCGGGCGGCGCGAGCGAGCTGGTCGATGCCTTGGCGGATTCTTCCATGACCGTGCGGGTACTGGCGAACGAGAATCTGCGGCGGATCACGGGGCGCACGCTGTTGTATCGGCCGGAGGCGCGGCCCGAGTTGGAGAAAGCCAAGGTACTGCGCTGGCGCAAGCTGCTGGACGAGGGACAACTTCAGTATACATCGCCTCCGAGTCCGTTCCCGCCGGCACCGCCGGACGTCGAGCCGGGCAAGGCGGCGGGTGGAGTCCGCGGCTAACGAAGGGGAGAGCCACGTTCTCGGGGGAATCACGATTGCGGAGCGTCGTGGCACAAAGCGTTCTTGGCGGGGTGACGAGGGCGGTGCGTCGTGGCCCACGGGCTCGCCCCTTCCACCCTAGGGGAGAAAAGATAGACTAAGGCGGTAAAGATTCAGGGCGGATTCTCCCCCCCGACTCTCGGTTCCCGTAATTGCACGGGGACGATGGCGGGGTGGAGCTGAGTGGAGGGGTGGCCGGAACATATCCGGCTGAGCTGCGTTTCGCGATTTGGCTTTGTTTAACGGACGGCGGGCCAGTAGAATGGCAAGCTGCCGGCAGAGCGCGGATTAGCAGCAAGCTCAATTCCGCCACCGGGTTATATTCCAAGGAGTTTTGTCGGTGCAAGTGAATATCTCCGCACGGCATGGTCATCTGAGCCCGCCCACCCAGCAGAAAATCAGCGAAAAAGTCGAGAAGCTGCAGCGGTATTTTGACCGTGTATCTGCTATCGCGGTGACCGTCGACCTGGAGCATCGCGAGGACCATCACGAAGCGATCAAGGTGGAAGTGCAGGTATCGGCGGAGCGCACGGACGATTTTGTGGCCACGGAAACCGCGGACGAGCTGTTCGCGGCACTGGACGGTGCGCTGCACAAGGTGGAGCAGCAGATCAAGAAACACAAGGAAAGGAACATCGACGTGCACCGGCAGCCGGGCCGCAAGAACTTTGAATCGCCGTAACGGGTGCGGTACCGGAAAAGGGCGGTGCCGTTGGAGCGAGCAGCTTGGCCGGGTCGATCCCCGGGGCGCGCGTCTTCGAGGCTTGGCCAATTCCGGGTCACGAGGGGTCCCGCAGGCTGCCTGACAGCTTGGCCGGGCCATCGCTCGTCAAGTTCCTGCCTTCCACACGGTTCTGCGCGGCTGCCGGTGGACTTCAACGAAGGGACATGATATGAAATTCTCCGATTTTGTATGCGTCGGGGCGATTCGCGCGGACCTGACTTGCGATGACAAAGAAGGGGTGATTCGCGAGCTGGTAGGGTCTCTGGTGAGTGCCCAAGCCATCAAGGAGAGTGAGCAGGAGAACATCGTCAAGGCGATCATGAAACGGGAGGAGTTAGGGAGCACGGGGATCGGTCGGGGAGTCGCGGTTCCTCACACGAAGCACGCGAGTGTCGACAAGCTGGTGGGGACGGTGGGCGTAAGCAGCACGGGTGTCGACTTCCTGAGTCTGGATGGCGAGAAGGTGCAGCTGTTCTTTTTGCTGGTTTCGCCGCCGGATCGACCGGGGGATCACTTGCGGGCATTGGAGAACATATCGCGCCAGCTTCGAGACGACACGTTTTGCCGGTTTCTTAAGCAATCGAAATCTGCGGCGGATATCCAGCAGTTGCTCGAGGAAGCGGACAGCAATCATTTTGCAGCGTAAATTAGCGGCCGTGGCAAGGACAGCAGAGGGCCCTCTCTGCCGGATCGTCGGGAGACGCCGGTTGATCGCAAGTTGGCGGCGCGGTGCGCAAGCGAGGACAGCGAATTCGTTCGCCTCTTTCGCGCGTCGGGCTGGTGTACAGAGTGAGAGGGACCTGGGCCCCGAAGACCCGGCAACGGTCAGCAGCAATGGCCCCAATAGCCACGAGAACGATCACGGTGACCAATCAGCAGGGCATCCATGCCCGGCCGGCACATGCCGTGGCGACGATGGCGGGGCAGTTCCGAGCTCGAATTGAGTTGGTACGCGGGGGAGTGGTCGCGGATGCCAAGAGCATCCTGGCTGTGATGACACTCGCCGCGGAGCAGGGTTGTGAGCTGCTGCTGCGGGCCTCCGGGGAAGACGCGGACCAGGCCGTGGCGGCACTCGAAAAACTGTTTTCGAGCGGGTTCGGTGAGGACGAGGACAAGAACCAGCAGGCGAGCGAGCACGCGACCGATTAAGCGGTTACTCACCCACCGTCTTTCGCTTGGGCCAAGTTTTCCCCGGCCTTGAGACAAATAACTGAGACAACAGGATGGCAGGCCATGTGTTCTCCGAAGCGGTTGATCGCGGTGGTCCACGGATGCCGCGAACCCGCCGGCACGGCCGCCGCGATCAACGATGCGAATACTACAGGGACTCCCCGCTTCGCCCGGCGTGGCGATCGGTGAAGCGCTGATCATCGACGACGAGGGATTCCGGATTCCACGCCGGTATATCCAGCCGGATGGCGTCGCCGAGGAACTCCACCGCCTGGAGAAGGCAGTCGATGCCGTAGGTCGAGAAATCCAGCGCAACAGCACGGACGTGACACAGCAGCTGGGCGAGCAATACGGCGCCATCTTTGCCGCTCATCTCCAGTTGCTGCGCGATCCCAGCCTGCAATCCGAGCTGACCGCGCATATCCGCGACGAGCGCTATACGTCGGAGTACGCGGTCCGCACGACGTTGCACCGCTATGCGAATGCCTTTCGTCAGCTCGGCAACGCGTATCTCGCCGAACGGGCTCATGACATCCTGGACATCGAGCGGAGCCTGCTGCGACAGCTGCTGGGCGAGTCGCGGCGGGAACTGAGCCGACTTGCTTCACCGGCCATTCTGTTGGCCCACGATCTGACACCTAGCGAGACGGCGACGTTGCGCCGCGGCGCGGTGCTGGGCTTCGCCACGGAGATGGGCGGTGCCAACAGTCACACGGCCATTGTGGCGAAGGGGCTGGAAATTCCCGCCGTCGTCGGGTTGGGAGATTTCCTGACGGAGCTCGCGGAGGGCGATCGTCTGATCGTCGACGGCGACCACGGCCGTGTAATCGTGAATCCCGACGAGGACACGCTGTCACAGTATCGGCACGAGGTCGAGCAGCACCGGTCGCGCGTGGTGCAATTGGGGGCCTTGCGGGACCTTCCCGCCCAGACGGCCGATGGCGTCGGCATCGAGTTGCACGCCAACATCGAGTTTCCTCGAGACGTCCAGACATGTCTCGAGCGTGGTGCGAACGGTATCGGCCTGTACCGCACCGAGTTCCTGTATCTGGGCGCCGAATCCGAACCCACGGAAGAAGATCATTTCCAGGCTTATGCCGAGGTAGTGCGGGCGATGAGCCCGAAACCGGTGGTGATTCGCACTCTCGATCTCGGCGCGGACAAGATGGGTCAGGTGGCATTGGCGGAACCCGAGCGCAACCCGTTCCTGGGCGTGCGCAGCATCCGGCTGTCGCTCCGCAACGTGTCGTTGTTTCGAACGCAGCTGCGCGCGATCTTGCGAGCCAGCGCGCTGGGCGACGTCCATGTCATGTTTCCCCTGATCTCGAATTTGCCGGAGCTGCTGCAGGCCAAGATGGTGCTCGCCGACGCCATGGAAGATCTCGACGAACGGGGCGTTGCGTTCAATCGCCGGCTCCCGGTGGGGATTATGGTCGAGGTTCCCTCGGCGGTGATCACGCTCGACAAATTTCTCCCCGAAATCGATTTCATCAGCGTGGGGACCAACGATCTGATTCAGTACGCGCTGGCCGTGGACCGTTGCAACAGCCAGATATCGGACGCGTACCAGGCCGGTGACCCCGCGGTGCTGCGCTTACTCGAAACGACGCTGCGCACGGCCCGCGCCGGGCAGGTGCCGGCCAGCATCTGCGGCCAGATGAGCGGGGAAGTGACCTACACGATGTTATTGCTGGGGCTTGGGGCG
>JBFWYF010000486.1:0-5976 GCA_050186685.1 Pirellulaceae bacterium | reverse complement strand
CGCCGCGAGCGGCTCGCCCGTCCTGACGACGCGGCTCGCGACGGGCCTGAACTTTTTCTTGCTGACGTCGGCCACTCGGCAACTATGATGGATGGAACCGCGCTGATTTTCATCCAGCCGCACGCCATCCCGCCGAGAGGAACTCTATGAGACGTTGGGTTTCGTTCGTCTGTTTCTTGCTGCTGCCTGCCCTCGCCTGGTGTGCCGACGATTTGCAGGACCGGAAGGTATCAGAAAAGTCGGACCGTCGTAGCGGTCGCAAGGCGGACAACGACGAGAAGGAAGGGCCGGAGTTTGGTGAGACACTGGCCAACGGCATCCGTTTCGGTAACCGGCAGACACAACGCTGGAAGGTCGGCCTGATCATCACGGCGCCGGCGGGGCCCTGCGGTGGAGTTTATGGCGCGGTGCCCGTCCCGACCGACTGGCCGGAACAGCAAGTAAAAGTCGTCGCCGAGGACATTTCGCCGCACGTCAAGGAAGTGGAATACCGAACTCTGCAGAACGGCGTCAAGCAGATGCTGGTTTCGATTCCGTTGCTGAATGCCGGGGAAACCGCCCAGGCCCTTGTCACGTTCGAGGTCACCAAACACGCGATACTCCCGCCTGAGGATCCCTCCCTGTTCGTACTGGCGAAAAAGCCATCGCGCGAGTTTGCGCCGTTTCTGGGCAGTAGTCCGATGATCGAGAGCACCAGCGTCAAGATCAAGAACTTGGCCAAGGAGATCGTCAAGGACAAGGAACAGCCGTGGCAGCAGGTGGAAGCCATCTATGATTACGTGCGGGAACACGTCGAATACAAAGACGGGCCGCTGAAAGGCGCCCTGGCCGCTCTGCGCGATGGCAACGGAGACTGTGAAGAACTCACATCGTTGTTCATCGCCCTCTGTCGAGCGCTGCGCATCCCGGCCCGCACGGTCTGGGTTCACGGACATTGCTATCCGGAGTTCTACCTGGAAGACGGCGAAGGCCAGGGGCATTGGATCCCGTGCCAGGCCGCCGGCACCCGGGATTTCGGCGGGATTCCCGATACTCGGCCCATCCTGCAGAAAGGCGACAACTACCGTGTGCCCGAGAAGAAAGAGCCGCAGCGATATGTCGCGGAGTTTCTGTCGGTGAAATCCGTCAAAGGTGCCGGCAAGCCGACCGTCAAGTTCGTGCGTGAACTGCTGCCCGCTAACTAGGCCCGGTACTCGGGGCGACGGCACAAAGACCCGAGTCCGGCATCAACCGTCGACGCTCAATTCGCCATCCTCGACATCGTCGACATCCTCCGGCAAGGATTCCGAAAGGTCGTCCGGGACGACGGGGGGGGCGTGGCGGATCTCCTCGCGCCCGTCGGATTCGCGCCGCCGATGCAGGTACAGCTTGATGGGCACTTCACCAAAGCTGAGCTGATCCCGTAGCACGCCCAGCAAGTAACGGCGATACGAGGGAGAGAAGGCTGACGGGTTGTTGACGATCATCACGATCGTCGGTGGCTGGCAGCTGACCTGTGTCGCGTAGTAAATCTTCGGCTGACGTCCCTGAAACAGCGGCGGCGCGAAATGGTCGACGGCTCGCTGGATCAGCCGGTTCAGCTCACCGGTGCCCACACGCTGCAGCGACTGCTTGAACAAGTTCTGTGTGTGATTCACCAGCGCCTTCACGTTCTTGCCGGTCTGTCCGGTGACGAACGCGATAGGAACGTGCCACATCGACTTGAACGTGTCGCGCAGGTAGCTGACCCATTTCTCGGTCGGCATCTTGCCGTGCATCAAGTCCCATTTATTGACGACGAACACGCACGGCTTGAAGTTTTCGGCGATGTACTGGACGAGCTGTTTGTCGACCTTGCTGATGCGTTCCGTACAATCGAAGAACATGAGTACGACGTCGGCGCGCCGGATACTGCGGTGGGCGCGGTGCGTGCTGTAGAAATCGACGTCCGTGCGAATGCTCTTGTTGCGGCGCAGGCCGGGCGTGTCGATAGCCAGGAAACCTTTGTCGTCCATCTGGAATCGCACGTCGACACTGTCCCGCGTGGTTCCGGGCACTTCGCTGACGATCATGCGCTCAGCCTGGGCCAGCGTATTCACGAAGGTACTCTTGCCGACGTTCCGACGGCCCACAATCGCCACCTTCATAAGCGGCTCGGCGTCCGGTTGAGCGTCGTCGGACGGTTCCGGCAACCGCTCGACAATCATGTCGAGCAATTCCTGGCGATTGCGATTCTGGTGGGCGCTTACGCGGACCAGCTTCCCCCGCCCCAGTTTGTAAAACTCGTAAGCCTGGGGATCGAGCGCCACGTCGTCGCATTTGTTCGCGGCGCAGATAATGGGCTTATCGATGTAGCGCAGCCGATCGGCGACTTCGCGATCCAGCGGCACCATGCCGGCGCGGGCGTCGACGACGAACAGGATTACATCCGCCGATTCCAGGGCCAACTCGATCTGGTCTTCGATTTCTTTCGTCAGGTTATCAACATCATTGACGCCCAGTCCCCCGGTGTCGACGAGCTCGAAGAAGCGGTCGTCGACCTGCATCAGATATGTGACGCGGTCGCGTGTCACTCCTGCCACTTCGTCGACAATCGACAGGCGCCGGCCGGCTAACCAATTAAAAATGCTCGACTTGCCGACATTCGGCCGACCTACGATCACAACTTGCGGAACGCCCATGGATAACCCGCGATACGACAAGGAAATGCGGCTGATGCAGCGTTCATGATAGTTCCTTTGCCCGGTGACTGCCAACCGCGCCCGCCGCGCTGTGGTCCGGGTTCGCGGAATCCGCCAGCTCCGCTCAACGACGCGGCGTGGCCGCGGAGCGACAACACCCGTATACTGATGGCACAAAGGGAAGGGGCCATGGACGTCGACCAGACACTGCTGCATCGCATGCGCCGCATCGCATGCCAACGATTGGAAAGTTTGCAGCGGGCCGGGGTGACCGGACTTAAACGGTCGACATGGACAGCCCCTCCCTCCGTGGAAACCACGGAAGCCAACGCTCTCGCCCAACCCTCCCAGACACCGATGGTCGAGAAGCCGGTCCTCAGGCGCGAGGAAGTCTCCGCCGCCCTGGAGCCGCCCCCAATCGCCCGCGCGGCGGCGGAACGTACGGTTTTCCCTCTCGAATCGCCTCCGCGGGCAGCGCCGCAGGTCGCGGAAGCATGTGCGGATGGAGGGGCTTCTCAGGAACAGGAATGCGATATGGCCCGCCGCACGTCGCTGGAACATCGCCAAAGCGCCTTGAACGTCATTCGCAACGACGTCGTCGGGTGCCAGCGCTGTCCGGATCTGGCTTGCTCACGGACGCAAACGGTGTTCGGCGTCGGAAACATCCGCCCCCGCCTCTGTTTTCTGGGCGAAGCCCCGGGAGCGGATGAAGATCGTCTGGGGGAACCGTTCGTCGGCCGTGCTGGCCAGTTGCTGACAGATATCATCCAGAAGGCCATGGGGCTGCAGCGGTCCGAAGTATATATCCTGAATGTGCTCAAATGCCGCCCACCGGGCAATCGCACCCCCACCGACGAAGAGATAGCGAATTGCCGTGAGTTCTTCGAAAGCCAGTTAGAGGTGCTCGCTCCGGAGTTTATCTGCTGTCTGGGGGCAACGGCGGTGCGGGGTCTGCTCCAGCAGACCCAACCGCTCGGCCGGATGCGGGGCAAATGGTACTTGTATGGCAAGTCCCGAGTGCTCGTCACCTATCATCCCTCCTACCTGCTGCGCAATCCGGCCGCGAAGAAGGACACGTGGGAGGACATCAAGATGTTGATGCGCGAGATGAACCTGCCGATCCGTCCGCGAGCATGATTCTGCGGAAGTCGCCCGCGTCCCGGCGCGAATCGCGAGAACTCGGCGCGTTCCGCCGCACGGACGTCCGAACATCAACGCTTCCGGCGGCCTCGGGAGCCACGCCCTCCCTTCGGCGACGTCTGGCCGAATCTTGCGCGTCGCGTCGGCCGGCCGGCCTCCTCGGCTCGGCGCGCTTCGGCCTGCAGCTCGCGCACGATCTCGGCAAGGTACTCGGCGGGGAAAACGTCGTCCTCCACGGCCGCTCCCTCCGCACCGGGACCGGCTGGCGACTGGTCGGCGACCGGCGGGACGTGCGAGGACACTGGAACCGTGCCGGGCAGTAACGGAGGCTGGGGGGCCGTCCCTCTCTTCTCGCGACTCGCAGCCGGCCCGGCGGGTGGATTCGGACGTGGTTGGGGGAAATCGGCGCGGGTCCCCGTCGGGGGTTTCAGCAGCCGGGAGTCCGAGCTCGTCTGCGTCGGTGGACTACGCAAACCTGCATCCAAGTCAGCGGTATCAAGCCTGTCGATCGCGAACTCGCGGAGCCAGCCGGCGGCTTCGCCAGCGGAGAGGCCCTGGTCGCGCCGGATGGCTTCGGTCGCGTCCTGGTGGGAGGGGCTGATGCGGCGGCGAATCCAGGTGGCATACCAGTGATCGCTGTCGGCCCATTTGGCCCGCCGCTGCCGCGCGGCACGCTGGACGCCGTGGTCGCTGGACACGACCAGCACCTGCCGAGGGGAATGGTGAGCGCCCAGCAGGTCGGCAATGTAGTCGTCCGCGGTTTCGTTCCGGGCTGCATGACACACCGTCATGCCCGCCACACGCTCGGTGCGTCGCCGCACCGCCTCGCGGCCTTTCGCATCGAAGACCACGGTCGTGCGGGACGCCTGCGCTTCGCCCAGCCGCTCGGCCAGGAACTGCAGAAACGCCAGCTGCAGGTGCCCCAGCGAACGGTTTCCTCCTGACCCCGCAAAGAAGCCGGAAATGTGCAACAGATTGAAGCCGTCGATGATCAGCTGCATGAAACGAACCGTGCCGGCAAGCCTGATACGGGTTCGCCCTTAGCCATTGGATTGCGGCTCGGGTAAGGGCCCAGCCAGCGTGTCGCCTCGTGCCACCGATTCGGACGGGATGGCCGGAAACTCGGCAGTAAAGCGGCTGCCGACTCCCAGCTGGCTGGTCACATACACGTCGCCCCCGTGCTCGCGCAGGATCTTCTGGCTGACGGGCAATCCCAGGCCCGTGCCACGAGCCCCTTTGCGCGACTCGAACACGGTAAAAATCTTGGCGATATCGTCCGGCGAGATTCCCTCGCCATTGTCCTCGACGGCGATGGTCAGCGAGCTCTTTTCCGAAGCGTAGGATACGGAAACTACGACTCGTCCCTCGTCACGCGACTCGCAGGCGTCGATGGCATTCGTCGCCAGATTCAAGATAGCGCGGTGCATCAGCTCGGGATCGAACATCAACTCGGGCAGGTCTTCCTGCAGCTGAGTCAGCAGTTGGACGCCGGCTTCCTGCGCTCGTGTTTGCAGTAGTTCGCAAATGTCCGTGACCAGTTCGTTCATATCGGCGGGCACAAATTCCGGCTCACGCTCTTTGCTGAACGTCAGCATGTCCATCACCAGGTTCGAGATCTTCTCCTGGTTTTTCTCAACAATATTCCAGCCTTTGCGGACAACGTCGTTGTTTTCGACTCGCAGTCCTTCTTCGATCAAGTAGCTGCCGCCGCGGATTCCCTGCAGGATATTCTTGATGTGGTGTGACAGGGTGGCAATCGTCTGGCCCATGGCGGCCAACCTCTCGGCTTGCACCATGGCCGAGTAGTACATGGTGTCCTCGACAGCCAGGGCGGCCTGGTGCCCTATCGCAATCATTAGTTTCAGATGTTCGTCGGAAAACTTGTTGTTGACGCGCTGAACGTAGCGACCCGGTGGCGTGAACGTGTCGATGTAAATGACGCCGACAATCCCGTAGCGTCCCTGCATGGGTACACAGATTGCCTCCCGAACTCCCATTTTGACGATACTCGCCGCGGGATCCCACCGCTGGTCTTCGCGAGCGTCGCTGGTGAGTACGCCTTCCTTGTTGGTCATCACGTAGTCGAGGATCGTGCGGCTGATCTCCAGTCGTTCCTTCGCTTCACGCGACTGCCTACGGCGACTGCGGCTGACTTTGGGAAACAGCTCGCCGGATT
>JBFWYF010000485.1:0-5977 GCA_050186685.1 Pirellulaceae bacterium | reverse complement strand
ACCCCAGCGCTCCGCCGCGGCCCGAGGAATGCCCACGAGCCCGCCGCCATGCCTGGCCAGAATCCACTTGTGGGTACTGCTGACGATCAGGTCGACCCCCGCGAGTCGCAGCGGAATTCGCCCCAGGGCTTGCGTGACATCGACGGCTACCAAGGCCGGGCTGTGTTTGCGTACGGCATCCAGCAAAGCGGGAAGGTCGACCTGGAATCCGTTAAAGAAACTGACGAGCGATGTCGTGACCAGGCGGGTCCGCGTGTTCAAGAACGGCACGAGGTCCTCGACGCGTAAGGCTCCGCCCCGACTCCGCCAGACGTGGACGGTGGCCGGAGACGATTCCTGCAGCCATGGCGTAGCTCCAGCGGGAAAATCGAGCTCGTTGATCACCACTTCGTCGCCTTCGCGCAACTGCAGCGCAGCCGCCGCCAGGTTGAACGCCTCCGACGAGCAGGAGCAGATCGTCACCTCGTCCGGACTGAGCTGAAAGAACTCGCCGGTCAGACGCTTGGCCTCCTGCCACTGGGCCGCGTGTCGCTGCCGGCCGTCCATCCCCAGTTGCTTGTCTTCGAAGTAATCCAGCAGTGCTTGGCGCACGGTCAGAGGCGGGATGCCCTCCGCGGCCGTGTTCAGATACACTCGGTCCCCCAGGTTCGGAAAGTCACGCTGGCGGGATTCAGGGCTTAACATCACCGGGCCTCCGGTATGGGGGTGGGAAGGGAGCGTGGCAAAGACACGTGGCTGGGACACGAAGTTTCGCGGAGGCGGCCTTGTCTGTCTACCGCCCGGGTATCGGCAACGCCGCATTGCGCGAGGCGGCTGTCCCCGCTGCCCAAGGCGACGCCAGGCCCGCCAACTCCACCTGTCCTTGATTCCCCTCCCCGTGAAAACCCCGTACACTCTTTCCCTGGAAGCTCGTCGCCGCCGGCCGGCGCGGACAGCCAACCTGTGAACGCATGTCGGATGACGTGTT
Organism: Pirellulaceae bacterium; assembly: GCA_050186685.1. Classification (GTDB taxonomy): domain Bacteria; phylum Planctomycetota; class Planctomycetia; order Pirellulales; family Pirellulaceae; genus CAZFLF01. The sequence continues at coordinate 5,010 of JBFWYF010000485.1, read as the reverse complement.
CGTACGGTCGCCCAGACCTCTCTAGCGTGAGGACCCCGCAATGAAACGATGGCAGATTGTCCTACTCGTGTCGGCTTGGATGTCCCAGGCACTGGCCCAGGAGGTCAAGCGTGATATCCCGTATGCTCAGCCAGCCGCAGAGCGACAGATCCTGGATATCTACGCACCGCCGGATGCCAAGAACTTGCCAGTCGTTTTCTGGATTCATGGCGGCGGATGGCAGACGGGCGACAAGACGAGCGTTCAGGATAAGCCACGCGCATTCGTCGACAAAGGCTTTGTATTTGTTTCCACGAACTACCGGCTGCTGCCCCACGTCGACATGGGAACCATCATTCGTGACGTCGCCAAATCGCTCGGATGGGTTCACCATCACATTGCCGAGTACGGCGGCGATCCGCAACGGATCCTGGTGATGGGGCACTCGGCGGGTGCTCAGTTGGCGGCGCTGATCTGTATCGACGAGCGGTATCTGGCTGCCGAGAAGGTGCCGTTCTCCTCATTGAAGGGCTGTGTACCGGTCGATGGCGATACGTACGATGTGCCGGCGATCATCGAGACGGCCGAGACGCGCCGGAGAGTCCACGGACAGCCGCAAGCGAAGAACGGACACCGTGAGAAGTTCGGCAACGATCCTGCACTCCATCGGGATTTCTCCGCAGTGACCCATGTGGCACGGGACAAGGGAATTCCGCCGTTCCTGATCCTGCACGTGGCCGATCATCCGGATAACGCGGCTCAAGCGTTTCGGCTGGGCACCGCGCTCAAGGAGGCCGGTATCACCACGACGGTGTTCGGTGCGCGGGAGACCAATCACACTCGAATCAATGCCGAAATTGGCGGAGCCAACGATCCCGTCACTCGAGCGCTGTTCGCATTCGTCGATCAGTGCTTGAAGCCTTAGCGGCCGACGCGAGTCGGTGGCGCCATGACGACGGTTGTATGGCGCAGAGCATTGTCGCCGGGAGTCGTGGCGTGCCGCGCGTGTCCGTACTATTCCTGCTGGGAACGCTCGCCAGCGGCGGCAGCGAGCGGCAGGTGGTCGAGACGCTGAAGGCGATCGATCGTCGCCGTTTCCGGCCCGTGCTGTATTCCGTTTACCGCGAGGGAGACTTATGGGCTGAGGTGCCGGCCGATGTGCCGCTGCATAGCTATTGGGATCAGCACACGCCGCCTTGGATCAACCTGCCGGGCACGATCCTGCGGCGTCAAGCTCGTCACCTGCGTTCGGTCCTGCACCGTGAGTCCATTGAGGTCGTCTGCGAGCGCAATTTCGCCATGACGCTGCTGTCCGCCCGGGCCGTTGGGTCGCGGGTGCCGCGGATTGCGTTCATCGGTTCCGATCCCCAGCGGGACCTGGCTCAGAACGCCGGGCGATTTGGATGGCTGAAAAAGCGGTACCTGGGGCGCGCCTATCGGGCGGCCCACTGCGTCGTATGCGTGTCAGACGGCGTGGCGCAGGCGGCGTCGGCTTTTTATGGTCTGCAGCAGGTGTCGACGATTCATAATTTCGTCGATCTGGAACGGATCGCCCGGCTGGCCGCCGAGTATCGGCCGCCCTACGAGCCCGAACGGTTTCACGTGGTCGTCGTGGGCCGGCTGCATGCGGCCAAGGGGCACACCGTGCTGCTCGCTGCCGTCGATGAACTCGTGCATCGGCGAAATGGAGGCCGGGTGGTGGTCTGGCTCGTCGGGCGTGGACCGCTGCAAACGGAACTGGAACGACAGGTGAAACAATATCGCCTGGAAGACCATGTCCGCTTCGTGGGCCATCAGCCTAATCCGCTGCCCTATATGCGGGACGCGAGCCTGTTGTGCCTGCCGTCACTTTATGAAGGCCTGCCGAATGTGCTGGTCGAGGCCATGGCCTGCGGAACGCCCGTTCTGGCAACCGACTGTCAGAGTGGCCCCGCCGAGATCTTGCTGGATGGCAAGCTCGGGGCTCTTGTGCCTGTCGGCGACGCGACAGCCCTCGCCGCGGGCCTGGCCGATGCGATGGCTCACCACGGTACTTGGACGGCGCGCACGGCCGCGGCGCGGCAGCATATCGTCGAACACTACTCGCTTGAGGCGGGGATGGCGGCGATCGAGACGCTCATCACATCCGCCGCCGAGCATGCGCGGCAAGCCGAAGCAGGGTGTGCCGGGGGAGAGAGTCCCTGTCACACGGGGAGTTAGCCGCATGTGCGGATTTGCAGGATTCTGGGAACCAGCGGCCAACCGGCCGATGAACCAGCTCGCGGAAGTCGTCAGCCGCATGGCCGACACGCTCAGCCACCGCGGACCGGACGACCGAGGCATATGGTGCGATCCGACCGCGGGCATCGCACTGGGCCACCGCCGATTGTCCATCGTCGACTTGTCGCCGCTGGGGCACCAGCCCATGCAGTCGGCGTGCGGTCGCTTCTGGCTGATTTACAATGGCGAAATCTACAACCACGCCGAGTTGCGAGGGGAGCTGGAGTCCGCCGGTTCGGTCTTTCGGGGAACTTCCGACACCGAAGTACTCCTCGCCGCGCTGGCGACATGGGGCATGTCAGCCACGCTGCCGCGGCTGATCGGCATGTTCGCTTTTGCTGTATGGGATACGCGCGAACGTGAGCTGACCCTCGTCCGAGATCGGTTGGGAATCAAGCCGTTGTACTACGGATGGGCCGGCCGCACATTCCTGTTCGGCTCCGAACTCAAGGCATTCCGGCAGCACCCCCACTTCCGCGCGGACATCGACCGAGCCGCGCTCGCGCAGTTCGTGCAGCACAACTACGTGCCGGCGCCAGCCTCGATCTATCAGGGCGTCTGGAAGTTGCGACCTGGCACGCGGCTCACAGTGGCAGCCGAGAAGTCGCAGGCCGCTCGGCCTGTGATCTACTGGTCCGCGACGGAAGTCGCAGCGCGAGCCCGACTGGCTCCCTTCGCCGGCACACACGAGGAAGCCGCTGACCGGATGGAACAACTCCTGCTGGATGCGACGCGGATCCGCATGCGAGCCGATGTGCCGCTGGGTGCCTTTCTCTCGGGCGGCATCGACTCGTCCACCGTCGTAGCGGCCATGCAGCGACAGAGCCAGCAGCCGATCCGCACGTTTTGCATCGGGTTCCGTGAACCAGAGTACGACGAGGCTCGCTACGCGGCGCGCGTGGCGAGCCACCTGGGGACACAGCATACCGAGTGGTACGTAACTCCGCAGGAAGCACAGGATGTCATCCCGCGCCTGCCGGAAGTGTTCGACGAACCATTCGCGGACTCGTCCCAGATTCCCACCTTCCTCGTCTCGCAACTAGCGCGGCGCGATGTCATCGTCAGCCTGTCCGGAGACGGAGGTGACGAGGTTTTCGGGGGATATCGTCGCTATTTCCACATAGCCGAAATTGCGTCGACCTGCGACCGCTGGCGGCGATGGGTGCCAGGCTCGTTGGCGAAGTTGCTGAGGTATCAGCCGCTTAAGCGGGCTCGCATCGCGGGCCAGCTCCTTGCCACACGTCAATTCCCGGAATTCTATCGGTTGCTTAACCGTCACTGGCCGGAACCTGAGTCCCTGGTGCTTGGCCATGCCGAGGCGGGCAACCTGTTTGGTTCGACGTCGGTCCAAGACTCGTACACACGGCTCGAACAGATGATGCTCCTCGACTCGATCACCTACTTGCCAGACGACATCCTGTTGAAGGTCGACCGGGCCAGCATGGCCCACGGACTGGAAGCACGAGTCCCCTTGCTGGATCACCGGCTTTTCGAGTTTGCCTGGTCGCTGCCGTTGGAGTGGCGCGTCGGTCCGACACCGGGCAAGCGGCTGCTCCGGAGCGTGTTGGCCCGCTTTGTCCCCCCGGCGCTCTTCGAGCGACCAAAGGTCGGGTTCGGGGTCCCCATCGATTCGTGGCTCCGCGGCCCCCTGCGGGAATGGGCCGAAGAACTGTTAAGCGCTGCGCGCCTGAATCGCGAAGGATTCTTTGACTCGCGTCAGGTCCGGCGCATCTGGAACCGGCATGTACAACGGCGTGGCGACTGGCACTATTGGCTATGGGATATCCTGATGTTCCAATCGTGGCATGCACGCTGGCGTGGTTGAGTCACGCGCCGCGTGCGGCTGGGCGTCGCCGAAGCTCGCCGGTATAACTGCGGAAAACCTAAACCTCGGCCGGAGTTGCCAGTGCCCAGGAAGATTAGGGAACTCATCGCTGATTTGGAGGCGGACGGATTTACTTCTGGGTACGATTGGGCCAACACCATGGCCAATACACGTATGGGGAGTTGAGACTTAACTTCCGGCCGTTTACGCAGCACGTCCCAAGCGGAGCGAGGGTGGTCACGGGAGGTTACTTCGTCGGTCGCCCCAAATTACGGCACGCCGTTTAATCGATGCCCACGCCCTCGGGACGCAGCGAGAGGTACCACTCCCGCCACTTGGCCTGTGCCGCTTGCCATTCGGCTTTGGTGGGATGTTCGGGTAGCGGGTTGCCATCGATCTTACGGCTGATGAACCGCAATCCGTCTTGTGCCGCGCGGACGATGCGAAAATCGGGATCACTGAGCGCGAAGATCAGGGCGGGCACGTTGTCCAGGTTCCGGTCTCGCGCCAGGGTATTGACCGCCATCCGGCGCACCTCATAGGGACCGCGCGTCGCCATGCGCCGCAGGCGAACCAGCTGGGCATTGCGCTGTTGGGGATCGGCAGGCAACTGGAGTCGTATGGGGAGCGTGGTGTCGAGCTCCGTTACGCCTTCTTTGTCAAGCTGTCCCAGCAGGACATCCAGCGGAGGGACTTCCTTGGAATCGATGACGCGACCTTCCGCATCGACGTTCACCTGAGTCAGATCCGCAGGCAGGCCCTGACCTCCCCGCAAGCGGCCCTCCAGCTTCTTGAACGACTTCTCCGTGCTGCGAGTCAGGAACAAGAGTGCGAAGGCGGTGCTCACGGACTTCGGCGATTCATAGTGCTTCGAGAGCCATCCGCCGGTTGCCTCCTCTGAAGTGCGCAGGTAGTCCACGCCGTCGTTGTACCACTTTGGCTCCTTT
>JBFWYF010000484.1:0-5980 GCA_050186685.1 Pirellulaceae bacterium | reverse complement strand
GTCCAACAGCCTCGGCTCAAAGTGGCGGCCGCGCTCACCGTCCATCATGGCCAGGGCCTTCTCCATCGGAATGGCCGGGCGGTAGACCCGGTCGTGGGTCAGGGCGTCGAACACGTCGACGATGCTGACGATCCGAGCGCTTTCGGGAATCGCGGTACCGTACAGGTTGTTCGGATAGCCGCGGCCGTCCCATCGCTCGTGGTGGCACCGGGCTATCTCTTCCGCCATTTGCAGCATCGGCGACGGAGAGCCCGCGAGCATGCGAGCGCCGATGGCGGTATGCGTCTTCATGATGGCGAATTCTTCCGGCGTGAGTGTCCCCGGCTTGCGCAGGATCGCATCGGGAATGCCAATCTTGCCGACATCGTGCATGGGTGCGGCCAGTCGCAGGTACTCCACGGCCGTCGTGCTCCAGCCGATTGCCTCGGCCATAATCGCTCCGCACAAACCGACACGGCGGATGTGGGCGCCCGTTTCCTCGTCGCGCCACATTGACGCGCTGATGAGACAGTGAATAGTTTCTTCGTGTGCAATGCGGAGAGCTCGCGTCTGCTGGCGCACCTTTTCTTCCAGCCGCTGCATGTGCCGCTCGCGTTCGAATAGCAGACGCCGGCGTTCCAGTGCCCGTTCGATCTGGAGCAGCAGTTCAGCGGACTCGATCGGCTTGATCAGGTAAGCCGAAGCGCCGTGGGTTAGGGCATCGATGGCCAACCGCGTGTCTGCTTGCCCCGTCAGGATAATGACGGCCACGTGCGGATAGGTGTCGCTGATCTCCCGGAGCATCTCCAATCCGGACTTGCCGGGCATGCGGAGGTCGCACAAGACGAGGTCGATTGGTTCCGACGTCAGCTGGCTCCACGCCGCGCTGGGCGACTCTGCCTGAATACAGCGATAGCCCGCCGTCCCCAGCCAACGACAGAGCAACATGCGAATTGGCGACTCGTCATCGACCACCAGGACGGTGGCGGGGGATGACGGCTCGTGGTGCAGGGGAAAGACGGGGTCCATGAAGCTCACCATATCTACTGGCTGCGGGCAGCCCATGCCGGCAGGCTCGGGCGCAGTCGCAACCATGCTTCCGAAATATGGCTTACAGTGACTGTGCAAGGCGCAGCGTGGCCGTCATTCGACCGTCCGCCGGTCGTTCTGCGAATGACCGCGCAGAATACTCCACCTTTAACCCCGTCCAGGGACTCGGGATCCGCACCCGCGAGGACCGTCCCTGTGGTTACCCGAGGACGCCGCAGCCTGAGACGTGCGGGTTGTGACGATCTTAGCGGTAGTCCTCGCGGATTGGGTAAAACACATCCAGGGCCTTCACCGGCCGGTCGCCCGCCACGGCGCTATGTACAACGTGGCCCGGAATGCGCCACATCTGGCCTGGCTGGACCCGGTGCGTCTCGCCGCCGATCAAGAACGTCAACTCCCCCTCCAGCAGCATCCCCATCTGTTCGTGGGGATGGCTGTGCGGTTGGACGACGGCGTGCGGCTCGAATTCGACGAGTGACAACATCATGTGCTCGCCCGCTACCGTGTGAATCGTCACGCCGGGAAAGATCGTATGCTGCGAGCCATCGGAAGGAGAGACGACAAAGCCTGACATAAGCCGATGTCCTTGAAATGGGTCAGCGGGTGCTCACGACAGAAAGGCCCCGTGCACGTCCGGGACATGCACGGGGCCAGAAAGGATTATCGTGACGGCGCGCCGTCCGAACCGGTCCCTGTCGGCAAGCCACCCACAGGGCACTTGCCGCAACGTATGGGACGCGGTGCGGGGGAACGCGTGATCGCCGCTCGTTTTCAGTACGTCTCGCGGAAGCACGAGCGACCGTCGAGGCACGCGTGCCGATCGACCGTCTGTCGATCGGGACCGATGACGTGCTGGGTCAGGTTGCACCAGCAGTACTGGCCGCCCGCCTCGTCCGGATGGTCCGGATTCTTCAGCTCGCCGTGGACGTACATCGACTTGCTGCGCAAGTAGATGCAGACCGTGCCTTGGACTGGCCGCTTCTCGTCGTAGTACTTTTCAAAAGCCATGCTAAAAGCCTCCCGTAGCAAGTCCTGCGGCCAGCAACACCGCGCGTTTGACGGCGGTCTTGGCGAGCTGCACTTTATACTCGTTCCCCGCAAACGGCGTGGCCCGCGACACGGCGATTTCGCCGGCCAGATCGGCCCGGAATTCATCGATTCGCTGACCCAGCAGGGACTGGGCCGCTTCCTGAGGCAGCCACGGCGTGGGCGCGACATGGCCCATCGCAATCCGTGCCTCGTGCACCGTCCCGGATGCGTCCATCCGCAAGGCTGCGGCCGCCGCCGCCAGCGGGTAGTCCGGGCCCTGCCCCTGCCGCACTTCGTAGGTCGCACATGTGCGGCCCGCGATCGGAGGCAGAATGATGTGCGTCACGGCCTGGTCGGGTGCCAGGGCCAGCAGCCGATCGCTCTCACGTACCGGCACGCGGAACAGCTGTTCCACGGGCAGGAACTGCTCCGACATGGCCGACCCGTTTTCTCCAGCCGCGGGCCCAATGACGCGCAGCTGGGCGCCGAGCACGATCAGCGCCGGAGCCAGCCGCGAGTTGTTCACAAACTTGGCCGGCCCGCCATTACCCAGGATCGCATGGTACTGGCTCGCACCTTCCGACACGTTGGCACTGACCAGCCCCATGCCGTTGCGATAGAACCAGCACTGTGGCCGCTGGCAGACCTCGCCGCCGAGCGTTCCCTGGCATTGCAGCTGCATGCTGCTGATACCATGGATCGCCTGCTTGATGGCGGGATAGACATCCAGGTAGGGATGATCGAGCAGGACGTCCAGCGTCACTGCGGCGCCGATCGCGAGGCTGCCATCGGGCAGTTCGTCGATCGCCTTCAGCGACGGGATTTCCATAATGTTCACGACGCGTTGCGGCGTCACGATCATCTTCTTCATCAGCCCGACCAAGTCGGTGCCTCCCGCCAGGATCTCGACGGATCCCGCGGAAGACGACAACAGTTGGACCAGCTCCGCCTCGGAGCGCGGCGCTGCGTATTCAAAAGCTTTCATGTGGTCGACCTCCCCGCCTTCCTCAAGGCATCCAATACACGCTTTGGAGTCATCGGAATCACCGGCACGCGGACACCCAACGCATTCGCGACGGCGTTGGCAATCGCCGTCTTGGGTGCGATGGCCGGCGGCTCGCCGTTGCCGATCACCCCGCGATCGCGCTCGCTGTCGGGCTCATAGAGCTCGACCACGATTTCGCCAATGTCGCCGAGCCGGGCGAGCTTGTAATCCGGCAAGTCGGCATTCACGAACACGCCCGTCGTCGGATCCGTGATCCGCTGCTCGAACAGCGAGGCGGCGATACCCATGATCACCGCACCATAGATCTGACTCTTGCAGGTCTTGGGATTGATGACCAACCCCTGGTCCTGGACGGCCACGAACTTCTTCACCCGGATCACGCCGGTCTCTTTGTCGACTTCGACGTGGGCCATCTGCACGCCGCCCACGCCGCTGCTCGACAGCGGGCTGGGCGTGCCGCGGACGTAGTCGCCCTTGATCTCGAGCGGCTTGAGCCCGATCAGCGTGCAGGCTTCCTTCCAGCTGAGGCTCTTGCTGGCGTCGCCCTTGACGCGAATCCGCCCGCCGGCCGCCTCCAACGTGTCGGCGCCGACCCCCAGCTTGGCGGCTGCCAGACCGAGGATTTTTTCCAGGGCATCCTGAGCGGCCCGGCGATGTGACTCGCAGACGGCTCCGATCGTGGTGCTGCCGCCCGACCCGCCGCTGACGGGATACTTCGAGCTGCCGATGTTGACCTTGACGTCGGTATGTTTCAGCCCGAACGTTTCGCCAAGTACCTGGGCGATGACAGTCCGCGTCCCGGTGCCGAGGTCCTGCGTGCCGCAGAACGTTTCGACCGCGCCATCGGGATGGATCTTCAGGTTGCAGGTCGACTGGTTGGCACCACCGCCCCACGTGTGCAATCCAATTCCCAGGCCGTCGACAATCGAGCCACGGGCCGTGCCTTTGCCGTGGAGGTGCCACTTGGCTTTCCAATCCATCAGCCTGGCAGCCAGCTCCAACTCGGCGCGATAGACCTCGCCTTTGCCGTTGTCGGCGTTCGCGAGGTTGGTCAGGAAGATTTCCAGGCTGTCCTTGCCCATCAGCGCGGCCAGATCATCCAGCGCCGTCTGAGTCATGGCGCAGGCCTGCGGATGATTGGGTGCCCGCCACGCGCGGGCCTGGGCGAGGTTCGTCTTGACGGTCGTCGCCACGCGCCGATAGTTCTTCGGGACCAGCACGTACGGAATCACTCCGTGGCTGACGCCGCCGCCGGTATAGCCCGCGGTGCCCCAGTGGTGCGAATCCCACACCGTGACCAGCCCGTTTTCGTCGGCGCCGAGCTTGACGCGGAGATAACCCGAGGGACGGTTGCCGGCCAGCTTGAGTTCGAGCTGGCGGTCGAGCAGGAACTTTACCGGACGGCCGGTGGTCTTGGCGATCTTCGCCGCCACGATACTCCAGTTATCGGGAGCGAACTTGCTGCCGAAACCGCCGCCGATGTACTCGCAGCGCACTTCGACGTCGCTTGATGGAATGTTCAATCCCTGCCCGAACCCTTCGTCCGTGCCGGATACGTTCTGGGTCGACAGGTAGGCCAGCAGCTTGCCGTCCTTCCACTCGACCGTACAGCCGTGTGGCTCGAGGCAGCAGTGGGTGATGGCGTCGATGCCATAAAAGCCGTCGACGACATACTTGCTTTCCTTGAACAGCCGCTGAAGTTCCTTTTCGACGAATTCGTCTTCGTCGTCATCGTCACCGGGCTCTTTGACGGTCTGGGTCTTGCCGCCGCCTTTGCCCGTACGACCGGCTTTCTCCGCGGCTTCGAGGTTCTCGTCCTGGACGAAGACCGGCAGCGCCTCGAATTTGACTTTGACGCTCGCAGCCCCTTCCGCGGCGGCCCCTTCAGATTCGGCAGCCACTACGGCGAGCAACTCCCCTTCCCATTCGATCTCGCGTCCTACCACGTCCAGCACTTCGACGTGTACGACGCCCGGGATTTTTTTGGCTTCCGCGACGTCGATGCTCTCGATCTTGCAATGCGCGTGCGGGCAGCCGACTCCCTTGGCGATCAACTGCCGCGGCAGGTTGATGTCGTAGGTGTACTTGGCCGCACCCGTCGCCTTCGCGACTCCGTCGAGCCGATCATAACCTTTGCCGATGACGGAGGCGCCGTCCCGTTTCGGCCAACTATAGGTCGCCATACTCAGCCTCCCTTCACCACCGCGATCGCGGCCTGAATGATGTTCGAATAGGTCCCGCAACGGCAGAGGTTGCCGTTGAGCCCCTCGCGAATCTGCTGCTCGGTGGCCTGCGGATTCTTGTTCAGGAATGCCCGCACAGCCATGACGAAACCGGGTGTGCAGAAACCGCATTGCTGCGCGTCGTTGGCCACGAACGCCTTGACGACCGCATCCGAGCCCCCGAGGCTCTCGACGGTCTCAATCTTTTTCCCTTCCGCCGCCAGGGCCAGCGTCGTGGCGGCCTCGACCGGCTTGCCGTCGAGGTAGACAGTGCTCGTCCCTGCGCTGCCGTGGGGGCAGACCGGCTTACAACCGGTCAGGTCCAGCTGGTAGCGCAACACTTCGAGCAACGTCGTGCGCGGTTCGGCCTTGACCGTTTGCGCCTTGCCGTTGACGTTCAGCGTGATCGTCTTCTCGCCACGGACCACTTCCGATCCCTGGTTCCCTTGTGCCGCCTCGGCCGCCTGGGTCTGTAGAGCCGTCGCCGCCGCGACAGCACCGGACCCGCGGAGGAAGTCGCGGCGATGGAAGCCGGACTTCACTTCCGCTCTGTGCTTCGAGTCCTTCATAGGTTCACCTTCGATGTATAGGGACGATCGCAATCGCACAATGCCGGCGCACGCCTGGTGCTCCATCACGGGAAAAGAGAGCGCGCCAAAGGAAAGCCGATGCCACGATCAGGTCCGTCCGTCGG
>JBFWYF010000483.1:0-5987 GCA_050186685.1 Pirellulaceae bacterium | reverse complement strand
TGATCCGGTTCCACTCGTTTTATGCCTGGCACCGCGAAGGGGAGTACGACTATCTGCTGGACGAACACGATCGGGCGATGCTGCCGTGGGTCCAGAAGTTCAATCCGTACGACCTCTATTCCAAGTGTCCCACGCCGCCGGATTGGTCCGCGTTGCGGCCGTATTACGAGCAGTTGATCGCCCGGTACCTGCCCGATCGGCTCTGGTTTTAGCCGGCCGTGTGCGGTTCTGGCTAAACCCGCACGCCCGGCCATGGTGTCTTGCCGTCGTCGAGAATGCGGAGCCGTAGCGAGCCGCTCCGGCCTCTGCGGCCTCTACGGGATACCTGCCGCGGACATCATGTGCCCTTCGACGCACGCCACGCTCACCGCTACACTGGGGCCGATTGGTCGCAGTGGCACGCTCGACGAACAGGCTGCCGTGCACCAGCGGCGAGACACGAATGGGATAGTCGCGGAGCAGCGCAGGTGTGGCCCGAGGCAAACGAAACAACGGAACTACTGGCCGGCGCTCGAGCCGGCGACGCCGAGGCGGTCAACCGGCTGATGGAACGGCATCGCAGCGCCGTGCATCGCATGGTCCAGCTGCGTCTGGATCAGCGGATCGTGCGCCGAGTCGACGTCAGTGACGTCGTGCAGGATGTGTTTGTGGAGGCGAGCCGCCGTCTCCAGGACTACCTGCGTAATCCCATCATGCCCTTTCATCTGTGGTTACGGCACATCGCCCGCGACCGCGTCATCGACGCTCACCGCCGGCACCGGGTTTCCGCCAAGCGGAGTGTCGATCAGGAGCGGCCGCTGGCCGCGGTAGCCGATGATCGTTCTACCTGGGACCTGGCCGGCCAGCTGCAAGATCCTCAGCAGACACCGGCATCGGCCGCGGCGCAGCGCGAGATGGCCGTGCAGGTGGAGGCAGCGCTCGCGCGGCTGGACGAGGCCGACTGCGAAATTATCATGATGCGGCATTACGAACACTTGACGAACCACGAAGTGGCTCAGGCTCTCGGCTTGACGGAACCGGCCGCCGGTATGCGGTACCTGAGGGCCATCCGGCGATTGCGCGCGCTCCTGGCCGATCCCCAGGCTCCACCTCCAACCTGAAGGACTTCTCGATGTCCCGTGCCTTCCGTTTCGACGCTGCCGCCGGCGTCCTGCTGGTCGCATCCCTGGCGACCTACGGTGTCTCAGCCGCCGATCGTCCTAACGTCATCGTGATCTACGCCGACGATCTGGGATGGGGAGACCTGGGTTGCTATGGCCACCCGTCCATTCGCACTCCGCACCTCGACCGGCTGGCGGCGGAGGGGATCCGCTTTACCTCGTTTTACTCGGCCGCCGAGGTGTGCACGCCCAGCCGCGCGGCTTTGCTGACGGGACGCTATCCCCTGCGCAGCGGCATGTGCGATGATCGGAAACGCGTACTGTTTCAGGATTCACCCAGTGGACTGCCAGCCAGCGAATGGACGCTGGCCGAGTTGTTGCACGATGCCGGCTATGCCACGGCCTGTGTCGGCAAATGGCATTTGGGCCACCGTCCGGCATTTCTGCCGACGCACAACGGCTTCGACTCGTATTTCGGAATCCCCTACTCCAACGACATGGATCGCGTTGCAGACAGGCAGTTGGGACGCGCAGTCTTTCTGGAGCCCAAGGTTGAGTACTGGAACCCGCCGCTGATGCGCAACGAGGATGTCGAGGAACGGCCGGCCAACCAGCCTACCTTGACGCGGCGGTATACCGACGAAGCCGTGAAGTTCATCGAGTCGCACCGCGACCAACCGTTCTTGCTGTACATGGCCCACACGTTCCCACACGTGCCCTTATTTGCGTCCGAGGCGTTTGCGGGCAAGAGCCCGCGCGGCCTGTACGGCGACGTGGTCGAAGAACTCGACTGGAGCGTCGGACAGGTGGTCGAGACGCTGCGTCGCTGCCAGCTCGACGATCGCACGTTGGTCGTTTTCTCCAGCGACAATGGACCGTGGCTGATCTTCGATCAACATGGCGGGTCAGCTGGTCCGCTGCGCGAAGGAAAGGGAAGTACGTGGGACGGTGGCATGCGCGTGCCCGGCATCTTCTGGTGGCCGAAGCGGATCCCCGGTGGCCAGGTATCGAGCGAAATGGCCTCGACCCTGGATGTCCTGCCCACGGTCCTGGCGTTCAGTGGGCTGGCTGTTCCTTCTGGCTGCCAGCTGGACGGTTATGATCTGACTGCCACACTGACCTCGGGCGCCCCCAGCCCGCGGACGTCGTTCTTTTACTATCGCGGCACGCAACTGTACGCGGCAAGGCTAGGTCCCTTCAAGGCGCACTTCGTGACGCGGTCGGGATACGGGCCCGATAAACCCGTCCAACACGATCCGCCGGAACTCTACCAGCTGGAGGAAGATCCCGGCGAGCGGTTCAATGTGGCGGCGCGGCATCCAGACGTGTTAGCGAGGATTCGCGCAGCGGTTGCAGCGCACCAATCGGCACTCGTTCCCGGCGAAAACCAGCTCGCCAAATGACGACGACAGCCTGCGACTGCGGCGATCAGGCCAGCAGCTCGCGCACGACGCGGCACGGCTCGACACCCGTCAGACGCTGATCGAGTCCCTGGTACTTGTACGTGAACCGTTCGTGATCGAAACCCAGCAGGTGCAGCACCGTGGCGTGGAAGTCGCGGATATGGACGGGGTCGCGGACAATGTTGTAGGAAAAGTCGTCCGTTTCGCCGTGGACGACACCGCCCTTGGCTCCCCCGCCGGCCATCCACATGGTGAAACAGCGTGGGTGGTGGTCGCGGCCGTAGTTCTGCTTCGACAGTCCCCCCTGGGAATAGATCGTGCGGCCGAATTCGCCTCCCCAGATAATTAATGTCTCGTCGAGCAGGCCCCGCAGCTTGAGGTCCTGCACCAGCCCGTAGCAGGGCTGATCCACGTCGCGGCACTGGTCCGGTAGACGACCCGCGACGTTGGCATGCGTATCCCAATTGTTGTGATAGACCTGGATAAATCGCACACCGCGTTCCACCATCCGCCGAGCGAGCAGGACGGTATGGGCGAACGTACCCGGCTTACGCGCTTCCTCGCCGTACAGCTGGAAAGTCGACTCCGACTCTTGGGCGATATCGGTCAACTCAGGCACGCTCGACTGCATGCGGAACGCCAGCTCATATTGCTGGATCCGGGTGTGTGTATCGGCATCGCCGACGGCGTTGTAGGAGAGTTCGTTCAGCGCGCGGAGCCCGTCGAGCGTCTTGCGGCGGACCTCGGCCGGAACCCCAGGCGGGTTGTTGATGAACAGGATCGGGTCGCCCCCGGAGCGGAACGAGACGCCGGCATGTTCGCCCGAGAGGTATCCGGACGACCAGAGCCGAGCCGAAATCGCTTGCACCTGTTCGGTGTTGGTGGGCCGCGCCACCAGCACGACGAACGTGGGCAAGTTGTCGTTCATCGACCCCAGGCCGTACGACGCCCAGGCACCGAGACATGGTCGGCCGGTAATCTGGTTGCCGGTCTGGATGTAGCTGATCGCCGGTTCATGGTTGATCGCCTCCGTATGCATGCTGCGGATGAAGCACATCTGGTCGACCATTTTCGCCGTCCACGGCAGCAGCTCGCAGACCCACATGCCCGCGCCGCCGTACTGCGCGAACTTGAACTTCGACGGCGCAATGGGAAACCGCTTCTGTCCCGATGTCATCGTGGTCAGCCGCTGGCCCATGCGGACGGAATCGGGCAGGTCCTTGTCGTACCAATCGCCCATGACAGGCTTGTAGTCGTACAAGTCCAGCTGCGGCGGGCCACCGACCATGTGCAGATAGATGACATGTTTTGCTTTCGGCGCGAAGTGATTTAACGCGTGACGGCGCAACACATCGGTCGACGGCGCGGCCCCGGCATCCTGCCCGAATAGCGACGAGAGGGCCGCCCAGCCGACGGCGTGTGCCCCGCGCGAAAAGAAGTGCCGGCGCGTCTCCAGGAGGCGGGTCCATTGCAACTCGTTCATGAGCACCTCGTCAGCAGCAATTACGCGATGATGGGAAGCGGCGCGTTCGTGCGCGGCGACCTGCCCGGCCACTGCGCAGACGTGCTCCAGTTAACTATTTGCAGAGGACCTCGTCCAGGTTTAACAGTTCGTTGGCGAGCATGGTCCAGGCCGCCAGCCGAGCGGCATCCGGACCTGCGTCGGTCTTCGATTCGCCGACTGCCAACAGCCGCGTGGCATCGTCCGGATGCGCCGTGTAGTACGACGTCAAATCCGCGAGGGATTTCTGTACGATAGCCAGCTCGTCACTGCGAAACGGCCGAGACAACAGAAAGCTTGCCAACGTGTTCAGCCGGGCTTCATCCTTGGCGGAATCCGGCCCCGGCACGTCAGCTTTCTCCCGCAAGACGCGCTGCGCCGTGTGGCGGGCTGCTTCGACGAACTGGGGATCGTTCAACGTGGCCAGTGCCTGGAGCGGCGTGTTCGTCCGCTCCCGCCGGACGACGCAAAACTCACGGCTGGGCGCATTCAGAATCTCCATCAAGGCCGGAGGTGCCTGACGTTTCCAGAACGTGTACAAGCTGCGCCGATAAAGCCCTTCTCCCTTGTCGGGGACGTAGCTCCGCGTGTTGCTCACGTTCATGGCGATGGCTTCCCAAACGCCTTCCGGCTGGTACGGTTTCACGCTCGGCCCACCGATCGTCGGCGACAAGAGGCCGCTGACCGAAAGCGCATAATCGCGGATCATCTCGGCGTCCATGCGAAACCGAGGACCGCGCGACAGCCAGCGGTTAGCGGGATCCTTTTCCCGCTTTTCCGGCGTGGTCAGCGCGGCCTGACGGTATGTATTCGACATCACGATCAGCTTGAACAGCCGCTTCACGTCCCAACCGGACTCGCGAAAATCGACGGCCAGCCAGTCCAGCAACTCCTGATGCGTCGGCAGTTCGCCCGACACACCAAAGTCGCCGGTCGTCCCGACAATGCCCGTACCAAACAGCTCCTGCCAGAAGCGATTGACCGTGACCCGGGCGGTGAGCGGATGGTCGTCCTGCATGAGCCACCGGGCCAACCCCAATCGGTTGCGGGGCGAGTCGGACGACATTGGCGGCAAGATGTCGGGGGTATCCGGCTGCACTGGATCACGCCGCTTGTCGTACTCGCCGCGAAACAGCACGTACGCCATCGCGTCTTCGTTCTTTTCTTGCATGACATGAGCGATGGTGCCCCGTGCCCGGATATCGTTCTGCTCGCGCTCGAGCCGCGCGGACTCGGCCGAAAGCCGGCGAAATTCGTCGTCCGATGTCGTCAACCACCAATCGTACAGTTCATCACGCTCGGCATCCGAACGCTTGTCCGCCGCTTTGGCCAGGATCTGCGCCAGCTGCGAGGCCTGAGCCAATACCGCCGTCTCGCCCGCCGCCAACGCTCGCTCGTAGACCCGCAGGTCCTGGACCGAGACGCCGGACAGGGGGTCCGAGCCGGTCCGCCTACCGATTCGGAAGGGAACTTCGGTGCGAATTGAATCGGTCAACTTGTCGGCCTGGACCTGCGTGTCCTGCCGCTTGCCGTCGATGTAGATCTGTACTCCGGCAGCACTGGAAGAACCGTCGTACGCAACCGCAACATGCACCCACTTGTTGGCCGGCAGTTGCTGACGGCTGACCACCTTGATTGCGTTGTCACCCCATTGATGGATGATGTGCATGCCGACACGTCGCCGCTCGAGCCAAAAGTCCCAACCACGGTAAGCGTTGGCGGTATCCATGCGCGACGCAATCGCTCCGCTGGAATCGTTCGCGGGGACGTACAGCCACGCGGCACAGCTGAACGGCTGATGGCGCTCGAAATTGCCAGCGTTCGGCAGCGCCCCTACCCCCTGATTCAGCTGGAGGGCCCGGGAGCCCGCGGGGCCGGACTGCCAGCTGGCGGACGGCTCGTCAAATGTCAGCGCCAATCCCGCCTCCAACCCGTGCACCTGCACGGACATCCCTTGCCCTTCATTTAACGGAACATGGAGGT
>JBFWYF010000482.1:0-5993 GCA_050186685.1 Pirellulaceae bacterium | reverse complement strand
CGGAACTGGTGCGCGGGGGCGCGGAGCCGGAAGTGTTGCCACTTCCGCTACGAAGAGTGCGAAGGGTAGCGGAAGTCGCAAGACTTCCGCAGTGTGTCGCTCGAATCGGAACTGGTACGCGGGGGCGCGGAGTCGGAAGTGTTGCTACTTCCGCTACGAAGAATCACCGCTCGGGGTACTGGACGACCGGGGGTGGAATGGACAACATCGATATCGGAAGAGTCCCTCGAACTCGGTCTTTTGATTCCTGGAGCGACGGATGCAGACCCACAACCTCGGTAATTCGGACCTGGCAATAA
Source organism: Pirellulaceae bacterium (assembly GCA_050186685.1). Taxonomy (GTDB): domain Bacteria; phylum Planctomycetota; class Planctomycetia; order Pirellulales; family Pirellulaceae; genus CAZFLF01. The sequence continues at coordinate 5,694 of JBFWYF010000482.1, read as the reverse complement.
CGCCCATTGGGTTCGGCGCCTGGGCGATTGGCGGCGGAGGTTGGGCATTTGGCTGGGGACCGCAGGATGACGCCGATTCCATTGCGTCCATTCACGAGGCGCTCGACTGCGGCATCAACTGGATCGACACGGCCGCGGTCTACGGATTGGGGCACTCCGAGGAAGTCGTGGCCAAGGCCCTGGCCGACATCCCGGCAGGTCGCCGCCCGTATGTCTTCACGAAATGTGCTCGTGTGTGGGACGAGCATCGACAGATTGGAAAATGTCTCAAGGCCGACAGCATTCGCCGGGAATGCGAAGCCAGCCTGCGACGCTTGAACGTCGAAGTCATCGATTTGTACCAGGTGCACTGGCCTGAGCCGCCCGAAGACATCGAGGAAGGATGGCAAGCGGTTCAGAAGCTCAAGGAGCAAGGCAAAGTCCGTTGGTGTGGCGTGTCGAACTTCAGCGTCGCGCAAATGGAACAGATCGCGCCTTACGGTTCCCTCACCTCGCTGCAGCCGCCTTACTCCATGCTGCGGCGCGACGTCGAAGCAGAAACCCTGCCCTACTGCCAGATGAACCGCATCGGAGTCATCGTTTATTCACCGATGCAGTCGGGATTGTTGACGGGGGCCTGGACGAAGGAACGCCGCGATGCGCTCCCGGCGGACGACTGGCGTCGAGAGAAGAACAAGCACTTTCAAGAGCCATCGTTCTCGCGAAACCTGCGGCTGGTCGAGGTACTACGCCGCATCGGCGGCCAGCACGGCAAGTCGCCGGGGGAGGTGGCGATCGCCTGGGTTCTGCGACAACCCGCCGTAACGGGTGCCATCGTCGGAGCGAGAAAGCCCGGCCAGCTGCGCCAATTGATCGGCGCCGCGGAATGGCGATTGTCTGCGGCGGAGACGAGTGAAATAGAACGCTTCCTGGCCGAAAATCCCGCCTAGCGTTCATTCCGCTCCTGCGGCGACGGGTTAAACGATCTTTCGCGCTTGCACACCGCGGCGAGAGCCGGCGACCTGGCGGCCGCCGGCTCTCGATGTGCGCAGGGTCTTCGCGAACGCGCTCTACGCCGGCTTGGGATTCGTGACCTGAACCCACTTGCCGTCGCCATTCATGTACCAGATCCCGTTTGTGGCAAAGACGACGCCAGTCTTCGCTTCGATATCGAAGAAATCGCCAATGCTCCGATACCGCGTGCCTCCTTCGATGGCAGCCAGGCACTCGGGTGCTACGACGCTCAACTGCGGAGCGTTTTCGACGTGGTCGAGTTGGGAAGGCATGAGAGTTGTCCTTTCATCTTGCCCCCACAGGGAAGTACGGCTCTCGGACACTGGGGGACGCAATGCCGTCGGCCATGGGACGTGTGCGGTCGGGAATCGCCCGATCGACCCATGTAACTACCTACGCGGTCGTGCCCGAGTTGTTACAGAATGACTTCGGCGGATTTTCTGACAGGGCCTGATTCGTTGACCCCCTGGTGGCGGGAATCTAAATTGGCCTGGGCGTGGGACTTTCGCATCGGGCGGCGCATGGCCGGTGCCGCGCGGTTTGCTCCGCGCGGCATATTCTCTGGCGTTTGGAGTTTAGGGAGATGGAAATCCGTCCGGAGATCGACACGTGGCTGGCCTCGGCCCGCGCTGGGGATCCCGCCGCGCTGGGACAGGCACTCGAGGCGTTCCGCGCGTACTTGACCCTGGTCGCCGAGCGGGAGATGGACCCTCTTCTCCGGGCAAAAGGAGGCGCTTCCGACCTGGTCCAAGAGACATTCATGGAAGCTCAACGGGCCTTTCCGCGTTTCCAGACGGGGGCGCAGGAAGAGTTCCTGGCATGGCTGCGCACGCTGCTGCTGAACAACCTGGCGGATTTCCGACGCCGCTATCGCGGGACCGAGAAGCGGGCCGCGGATCGAGAGGTGGCGCTCGAAGCGGGTTCGTCGTCCCGCGATTGGCGCGGCAACCTGATGGCGGCTATGGCCACGCCCAGTGGCGAGTTTGTGGAACGTGAGACGATGGACCAGATCCAGCGGGCCTTGGAACGCCTCCCGGAGGATTACCGGCAGGTCGTCACCTACCGCTACATCGAAGATCGATCGTTCGAGGAAATCGCCCAGTTGATGAACCGCTCGGCCAACGCCACCCGAAAACTGTTCGCCCGAGCCATCGAACGGCTGCAGCAGGAGATGGAGTCCGCCCCGTGACGTGGAACGCAGAACAACCGGTCACTCCCGTACCACAGAATTCGACGGCGGAACTCCCGGCTCCTGCCTCGGCCGAGGCAGTGCCCGTCTTGACCAGTACTACCCCGCTCGATACCCGGAGTACCGACCCGGATGACACGGGCACCGACTCGCCCCGGTCGACGTCGGCTCCGGAAACCGCAGGAGGTAACGACCTGGATACGGATCGTTCCGTGGGCGACCGGGACGATGCGATTGCCGAACAGTTGGTGGCCTGGGACGAAGCGCTCGCGAAGGGTGAGTTGCCACGTGCTCCGGCGGGAGACGCCGATTCGGAAAGCGGCGCGCGGCTGGCCAAGGGGTTGGCCTGCCTCAAAATGCTGCGTCGCATGCGGGGCGCCGCGCGAGGCAGTGGCGAATTGACCGCTCGCGGGACCGGATCGGCTACCTGGGGCGTGCGGCGGAAGGAGGACCGGGCCGTCGAGTCCGGAAGACCGGTGCACGCCGGTCGGCTGGGACGCTTCGAAATCCGCCGCGAATTGGGACGCGGCGGCTATGGCGTTGTGTTCCTCGCCTACGACCCTCAGCTGCGGCGTGAAGTCGCGCTGAAAGTGCCGCGCGCCGAAACGCTGATCGAACTCGGCCTGCGGGCTCGGTTTGAACATGAAGCCCGAGCAGCGGCAGGTTTGCAGCACCCGCACATCGTGCAGGTATTCGAGGCCGGCGATGTGGGGCTCGTCTGCTACATTGCCTCGGCCTACTGTCCGGGAGTCAATCTCGCCGACTGGCTGCGGCAGCGGCACGATCCGGTTCCCTACCGGGATGCGGCACGTCTGGTCGCCGTGCTGGCCGATGCCGTCGACCACGCGCACGAGCGAGGCGTCTTGCATCGGGACCTGAAGCCCGCCAACGTGATCCTGCAGCACCGGTCATGGTCGGAATCCGCATTGCGGGCCGGTGAGACGCGTAAGAACGGCAATCTGCCCGATTTGGCCGAATGCGATCCGGTGATCACCGATTTCGGTCTGGCGCTGACTGAGCACGACCAATCGCGATGCACCATCACCGGTACCATTCTGGGCACGCCGAACTACATGGCACCGGAACAGGCAGGGGGAAAACGCGAGCAGCAGAGCCGGCCTACGGACGTCTACTCGCTGGGCGCCATGTTCTACGAGCTGCTGACCGGACGAGTGCCGTTCCAGGGGGACAGCCCTCTCGAAACCATGCGGCAGGTCTTACAGGTGGAACCGGTGCCACCCGCGCGATTGCGGCCGAGCATCCCCCGCGATTTGGACACGATTTGCCTGAAGTGCCTGCAGAAGGATCCTCAGAAGCGATATCTGACCGCGCGCGAGCTGAGCGACGATCTGCATCGATATCTGCAGGGTGAACCGATCCATGCCCGGCCTGTATCGCTCGTCGAACGCGGGTGGCGGTGGTGTCGCCGTCATCCGCTCGATGCCTCTCTTGCCGGGCTACTGATGCTGGCCGTTACGGCCGGTCTGATCGGCATGTCCTGGATGTGGCGGCAGGCCGAGCAAGGGCGCCGCAGCACGACTCAGGCCCTGCGTCAGGTGAGTGATGCCAATCAGCAGCTGCAGCGGGCTCACGGCGACTTGGTGACGCAACGGGATCGCGGGCGCATGCTCTCGTATCTCCACGACGTCTTGCTGGCACATCACGAATGCCTGGCCAGCAATCCGCTGAGGGCCAGCCAGCTGCTGGAGGACTGCCCGACCGAGTTGCGTAACTGGGAATGGAATTATCTGTGGCGGTTGAGCCACGCGGAGCTGCAGTCCTACGAAAGCCATCGCAGCTCGGCGACGAACGTGGCGTACAGTCCGGATGGCCGACTGTTGGCGTCATCCAGCGGCCTGTGGGGGATTTCCGTTCCCGGCGAATTGCGAGTCGCCGAGACCGCCACGGGAAAGCAGCTCTACGTGGCGAAGGCCCGATTAGGAAGCATCATGGGCCTGGCCTTCAGTCCCGATGGTGCCGTGTTGGCGGCGGCCGAGGTCAGCTGGCACCCCCAACAGGCGGGAAACGTGCGGTTCTTCGACGCGGCGACGGGCCGAGAACTGCGAGAGATTGCGGAAGCCGGCAGCGTGTTCTCCTTGAGCTACAGCCCAGATGGACGCTGGCTTGCGCTGGCCGCCGCGGACGGTCGCGTCCGGATCGTTGACGCCGCCACGGGACGCATCGCGCGCATGTTGCCGGGGCACCGTGGCAATGTGTTCCACGTCGCGTTTCATCCCGACGGACGGCGCGTGGCATCGGCCAGCCGAGACGGGACGGTGCGCATCTGGGACGCGTTGACCGGTGGATGTTTGCGAGTGCTGGATAACATGGATGCCGACGCGAGGCGGGTGGCATTTACGCCCGACGGGCGCGTCTTGATCGCGGCCAGTCACAGCGGGCTCATTCGGCTGTGGGATCTGCAGCGGGACCGGGAACTGACTCACCATCGGACACGGCCGCAAGGGATCAGCAATTTGGGGCTCAGCCCCGACGGCCGATGGCTGGCAGTAGCCTATCGCCCTTCGGGATTGGAGATCTGGGACACGTTGAGCGGCCGACACCAGCGCAGCTTTGCCGCACACGCCGGTTCGCCGAGTGCGGCCGCATTCAGTCCCGATTCGACGCGATTGGCCTCGTGCGGCGTCGACGGCACGGTGCGGGAATGGGACCTGACAACTCCCATCGAACCCGAGACGATTCGAGTTCAGGCATCGTTCATCTCGGATGTCGCGGCTATCCCGGGCACGCCGCTACTGGCGCTGACCAGCACCCGCAATACGGCGTCCGGGCACCTCGGGGCCGGCGATTTCAGCTGCCGCCTCTGGAATCCCGTGGAGCAACGAACAGTTCGGCAATTGGAGGGGCATCAGGATTGGTTGACGCGGGTCGTGGCTTCATCGGATGGCCGGTGGCTCGCCACGGGAAGCAACGATCGGACGGCTCGGCTGTGGAACGTTGCCGACGGGAAATGCGTGCAGGTTTTGAGCGGCCATGCGGCGACGGTCACCGCTCTGTGTTTTCTCGGTCAGGACCAGCGCCTCGTAACGGGCTGCGAGGACGGAAGCATGCGTGTCTGGAACGTGGCGGATGGGAAACTGATCAAGTCGTGGCGGGCTCACCAGGGTGCCGTGTCGAGCCTCGTCAGCCATAGCGGCTGGATCGTTTCCGCCGGCGCGGAACAGGTGCGCGTCTGGGACGCGGAGCGAGGTGTTGAGCACGCGCTGCTCGCCGGACACTCGGCGCCGGTGCTGAGCGTGGCGATCAGCCGCGATGGCCAACTGCTCGCTACCGGCGGCGCGGATCGCACCGTCTTCGTCTGGAATTTTTCCACGGTCACGGCCGTGCCGTCGCGAGCCGCTCCCTGGCGAAAACTAGTCGGACACAACGGCCCCGTGAACGATGTCGTGTTCCTGGGGGACGGTTCGCGCGTCGCTTCGGTCAGCGACGATGACGACGTGGTGCGACTGTGGGATCTGGCATCCGGACAGGAGACGCTGCGCGTCGCGTCGCTC
>JBFWYF010000481.1:0-5997 GCA_050186685.1 Pirellulaceae bacterium | reverse complement strand
TAGGGTACACGCAGGCGTTTTCCTCGTTTGGCGGACTGATGGTGGCCACGGCCAACGTGTTGGCCGCCCAATGGGCGGCGTCGCTACCGGCGATTCACGACGGCCACGCACCGTGGCGTTACACCCTGATTTCGGGAGTGATTCCGGCGTTGCCACTGATCCTGATTCGGCCGTTCCTGCCCGAGTCGCCGGAATGGCAACGGAAGCGGCAGGCCGGGACGCTTAAACGGCCAAGTTTGGCGGAGTTGTTCAGCCCGCAACTGGTGCGAACGACGATACTGACGACGCTGGTGTTCGCGTCGAGCTACGGAATCGCGTTTGGTGCCATTCAACAGTTGCCGCAGATTCTGGGTGCGCCAGGCAAGGGGCATACGGAGGTGCTGGCGATCGCCAAGGCTGCCCAGGAGCGGGCCATCGCCGACGCGGAGGGAGCGGGCAAACCACGGCCGCCGGAGCCGAGGCTGAAGCAGATCGCAGGCAGCGCGACGGACGAGGCGGTCGCCAAGGTGACCTTATGGCAGGAAATGGGAGGGCTCGCAGGCCGCTTCGCGCTGGCGTGGCTGGCCGTCTTGATCGTGGGGCGCCGGAGGCTGCTGCGCGTGTTCCAGGTCCCCGCGTTGTTCGTCGTGCCGCTGCTGTTCTGGTGGATCTCGCAGAATCTGGCGAACGATGGTTCGCTCCTGCTGATCAAGATCGGCATTTTCGTCGCCGGATTCCTGACTGTGGCCCAATTCAGTTTCTGGGGCAACTACATTCCGCTTGTCTTTCCGTTGCATTTGCGAGGCACGGGTGAAAGCTTCGCGGCGAATATCGGAGGCCGCATTGTCGGCACCGCCGCAGCCTGGATTACGATCACGCTGTCCGAATCGAAACCGCCGGATCCGGCGAAGATCGCGGTGATGGGAGCGGCCGTGGCCGGGGTCTATGCACTGATCGGGGCCATTCTGACCCAATGGCTGCCCGAACCGAATCGCGAGGATCTTCCACCGGACTAAGGGCGAAACCCGCCGCGGGCCAACTCGCCTGACAGGAGCACGGACGCAGATGGCAACGTGCTTGGGAACGCCGACGTGCGTTGTCGCTTTGGGACCCTTTTATCGCTGAATCGAGAACCGAAATGCTGCACGTCGAACCTGATCTCCCCGCCAGTAACCCGACTCCGGAAGACTCCTCGGGCAAGCCGTATCGCTGGTACAAGGAGCTGAGCCGTTACCATTGGTTTGTGTTGATTGTGGCGGCTCTGGGATGGCTGTTCGACTGCCTGGACCAGCAGTTGTTCATTCTGGCCCGCCCCGCGGCCATGAAAGACCTGCTGTCGCACATCACCGACATCTCCGAGCTGCAGCGCGCGTCGCAGATGTTCGGCGACATTGCGACGTCCGTCTTCATCGCGGGCTGGGCCACGGGCGGCTTGATCTTCGGCATGCTGGGCGATCGCATCGGACGTGCCAAAACGATGTTGCTGACGATCTTGATCTACTCCCTGTGCACCGGTTTGAGTGCCTTGTCGGTTTCCGTGTACGACTTTGCTCTGTACCGGTTCCTGACCGGGCTAGGTGTCGGAGGCGAGTTCGCGGTGGGGGTGGCGCTGGTGGCGGAAGTCATGCCCGCACGAGCGCGGCCCTATTCGCTGGCCCTGCTCCAGGCGCTCTCGGCGTTCGGCAACATCAGCGCGGCGCTGATCAACATGGGCCTGGGCGTGGCGGAAGGCGAAGGGCTCGTGAGCAGCCCCTGGCGCATCATGTTCTGTATCGGCGCTCTGCCGGCCTTTCTCAGCCTGGTGATTCGGCGTCGCCTGAAGGAACCGGAAGTCTGGCAACATGCCAGCCACGAGGGGGCGGTGACGCGCCAGTTAGGTTCCTATCGCGAGTTGTTTACCCATCCCGTCTGGCGGCGTCACGCCCTGTATGGATTGGTGCTCGCCTGTTCAGGCGTCATTGGGTTGTGGGCGGTTGGCTTTTATGCGCCCGATCTGATTCGCCAGGTGCAGACCAGGCCCGTGACCCTGTCGGTGTACCAGACGGAGATCGCTGCGGCGCGCAATGCCAACGATGCGACGCGCGCTGAACACCTTGAACAGATTCTCTCGGCGTGGCAGGCGGGGCAGGTCGGCGGGCTGTCCGCCGAACTGACCGCGATCAAGGCCGAAGTCGACGGAAAGGTGAACGGCAAATTGTCGATCTTCGCCAGTTATACGTCGATCGCCATCAACACGGGTGCGTTTCTCGGCATGTTCGGTTTCGGGGCCATCGCCCAGCGGATTGGCCGCAAGCCGACGTTCGCGATGGCGCTGCTGGCGGCCTTCTTCAGCACCGTCGTCGTCTTCTGGACGCTCTCGGAGCTGTGGCAGATTTTTGTCTTGGTCCCCGTTATGGGGTTCTGCCAGTTGTCGCTATTTGCCGGGTACGCGATTTACTTCCCCGAGTTGTTCCCAACGCACCTGCGCTCTACGGGCACCAGCTTTTGCTACAACGTCGGGCGGTTTGTCGCCGCCTTCGGACCGTTGGTCAAGATTTACTTGAACCAGTTGTTCGCCAATTTCGACGAGCCTTTGCGGTACGCGGGGATTTCCATGTGCGCGGTGTTTCTGATCGGACTATGCGTTTTGCCGTTCCTGCCCGAAACGAAAGGAAAGCCGCTGCCGACGTAGTGCCCCACGCGGCTGCCGTCCCGCCCGCCCCCGTTTCGGATGCACGCCTCGCCACGTCGTCGTCGATGTCGCAGTGGCAGCTGCTGAGACGTTTGCTCGGGCTCGGATTTCGGTATCGCTGGGGATGCGTTGGAGTCGTCGCTCTCCAGCTTGTCCTCGTCGTATTGAATGTGGGTGGTCTGGGGCTGACCGGACTCGGTATCGACTTCCTGCGGCACGAGGTGGATACGGCGAGTCCGGTTCCGCAGTGGCCCGCGGGCTGGTCGCCGCCGTCGGCTTGGTCGCCCCTGACGACGGTGGTCGTCATCGCCGCGGCCGTGTTCGGGATCGCCGTGCTGAACGCCATCCTGCGGTACCTGGCCGCGCTGGCGTCGGCCGACCTTTCCCAGCGGATTCAAACGCAGCTGAGAGGCGATGTCTACGACAAACTGCAGCGGCTGAGTTTTCATTTTTATGATGCGAATGAAAGCAGCTCGCTGATCAATCGAGCCGCCGGCGATGTGACCGCCGTCCGCAACTTCGTCGACGGTGTTGTCATCCGCGTGCTGCTCGTCACCCTGACCCTCGCCGTCTATCTCGGTTACATGTTTCGCGTCCATATGGAATTGACGCTGGCGTGTCTCGCCACGACTCCACTGCTATGGATCGGCGCGGTGTGGTTCTCTCGGCTGGTTCAGCCTCAGTATCGGGAAGCCAGCGAGTTGGTGGATCGCGCTATCACGACACTCGTGGAAAACGTACATGGCGCACATGTCGTGAAAGGTTTTGGGCGCGAACCGGAGGAGATTGCGAAATTCGCGGCCGCCAACGACCGGATTCGCCGCCATCGCGAGCGATTATTCTGGCAGGTCAGCACCTTCCAGCCGACGATGGGCGGCCTGACGCAGCTGAACATGGTCGTGTTGCTCCTCTACGGCGGATACCTGGCCATCCATGGACAGATTCCGCTGGGGGCTGGGCTGTTCGTCATGGCGAACTTATTGCACGAATTCGCCAATCAGGTGGGGAACATCACCAACATCGCCAACACCATTCAGGCCAGCCTGATTGCAGCCCAACGCGTGTTCGAGGTACTGGACGCACCCGTCCAGATTGCTTCTCCGCCGGGCGCGGCGCGGCTCGCGCGCGCTCGGGGTGCCGTCGAATTTGACAGGGTGACGTTTGCCTATCAGCCCGGACAAACGGTATTGCAGGACGTCCAGCTGTCCGTGCAGCCGGGCGAATGCCTGGCGATTGCCGGAGAAACCGGTGCCGGGAAGAGTACGCTGCTGTCCCTGATTGCCCGTTTCTACGACGTGTCGGAGGGGCGTGTGCGTGTCGATGGTCAGGATGTCCGCGACCTCGACCTGGACGACCTGCGCCGCAACATTGGTCTCGTGTTCCAGGAGAGCTTCCTGTTCAGCAATACCGCGTCGGCCAACATTGCGTTCGGCTATCCGGATGCGTCCGCCGAGCAGATCGAGCAGGCAGCCAGGGCGGCTGCCGCACACGAGTTCGTCAGCCAACTCCCGGATGGCTATGCCACGGTCATTGGCGAGCATGGTTCCAATCTGTCCGGCGGCCAGCGGCAACGGCTCGCCATTGCCCGGGCCCTGCTGCTCGACCCGCCTATTCTGATCCTGGACGACGCCCTGGCGGCGGTCGATGCAGAAACGGAACACGAGATTCAGCTCGCCATCGACAATGCTCGGCACCAGCGCACGACGTTTCTTGTGTCGAATCGCGTCAGCGCCTTGCGCCGAGCGGACCGTATTGCCGTGTTGCAGCAAGGACGCCTGGTGCAATTGGGGACCCCCGACGAGCTGCTCGGGCAGCCCGGTTATTTCCGGCGTCTCGTCGATCTCCAGTTTGGCGATCTGGCGGGCGAGCCGGAAATGGTGGCGGAAGGGCGGCGCCCGGGCTCCTGATTTTTTTGGAAGTCTGGCGTCGCCATGGGGCGCGCCTCTGGCAACGTCCGCTACTCCGCCACGTGGGAGGACCTTTCGCCCACGGCGTGCCGCCACGTGTCGAGCTCTTCGGGGCTGAGGTTGTTGGTGCGGGCCAACTCGTGCGTAATGTTTTCCTGCAGTCCCGCGACGTTCACGATGACCTGCACCCGGCCATTGGCTTCGTATTGGAAACGCACTTCGATCGGGGTGCCCGCCGGGAGATCGGCAGGAAGATTGCGGATCGTGCATTTTCCAATTTGCATGCACTCTTGGGGGTCGCTGCTTTCCCCTTCTACGATGTGCACGACGATGGACTTCTGTCCGTGCTTATAGGTCCGAAATACTCGTTTGGCTTTCGCGGGCAGGGGCGTATTGCGCGGCACGAGCACGCAATTCTGTTTCTTGCCGGTCGTGGGATCCGTGGCGACGATCCCGAGGCTGTGGGAATTGACGTTGCGGACCCGAATCTGCGACGGGGTGCTGCTACCGCGATTCAGGACCAGCCCGGCGTGGATCGCCGCACCTTGGGCCACGGCTTCATCGGGCGAAATCGACGTGTCGGGTTCCTTACCGGACAAAACTCGCAGCATGCGTACGACCGCAGGCATGCGCGTGGAACCGCCAACGAGCAAGATGCGATCGATATCGGACCAGTTCAATTGGACGGCCCGCAACGTCTGGCGGGTGGTAAAGGCAGTGCGCTCCAGCAAGTCCGCGGTCAGTTCCTCAAACTTTTCACGCGTAACCTCCAGCCGTTCGGCGATCCCGCGGCAGTCGCACGGAATCGTCGCCTTGTGACGCTGCGAAAGAGTGCGCTTGGCGTCCTCGCAGTCGCGCAGCAGGCGGCCGTACGTATTGGGTTCCTCGCGCGGGTCGAGCCCGTGTTTCCGCAACATCAGTTCGGCGACATATTCCAGAAGCCGTTCGTCCCAGTCACGTCCTCCCAGTTGTACGTCGCCGTCCGTGGCGAGCGTGACGAACTCGCCGCCGGCGATTTCCATGATGGTGACATCAAACGTCCCCCCGCCCAGGTCGTAGACCAGTACCCGGCGCGGGGTTGCTCCGGCTTCGCCCGTGAACTGGCCTCGCTGGTAGCCGTAGGCGAGTGCCGCAGCGGTCGGCTCGTTAATAATGTCGATGACCTCCAGCCCGGCGATATAGCCGGCGTCCTGAGTCGCCTTGCGACGCACCTCGTCGAAATACGCGGGTACGGTAATGACGACTTGCCGGCAATCTCCCAGCACCCGGGCCGCGTCGCGTTTGAGTTTCGTCAGGATCCACGCCTGCAGCACTTCGGGAGGATACGATTGGCCGGCGATGGTTCGCCGGTAATCATGGCTGCCCATGTCACGCTTCATGCACTCAGCCACACTCGCCCAGTCCGATGCCATCGCCTTGAGAGCCTCGCGTCCCACGATG
>JBFWYF010000480.1:0-6001 GCA_050186685.1 Pirellulaceae bacterium | reverse complement strand
ACATCGCGAAGTCGCTGCAGGTGGTCACGGAAGAGATCATCCTGCACCTGCTCAACCGGCTGCACGCGAAGACGAAGACGCCCAACGTGTGCCTGACCGGCGGCGTCGCCATGAACTCGGTCGCCAACGGCAAGGTCACGGCACTCACCCCGTTCCAGCACGTTTACGTACCGGCCGGTGCGGCGGACAACGGCACATCGTTCGGCGCCGCATTCTACGTGTGGAATCGATTGCTCGGTCGTCCGCGGCATTTCGTACAGGATCATGCGTACTGGGGCTGCGAGGTCGACGCGGCGGAATGTGAGCGAGCTATTCAGGCGGCCGGCGTCCCGGCGGAACGGTTGGACGAGGCACAGTTGATCGAGCGCACCACCGACCTGCTGCTCGCCGGCCGCGTCGTCGGCTGGTTCCAGGGCCGCATGGAATTCGGAGCCCGGGCGCTCGGCAGCCGTTCGCTCCTGGCGGACCCGCGGCGCACCGACATGCGGGATATCATCAACCTGCGGATCAAGTTTCGCGAGAAGTTTCGCCCCTTTGCTCCCAGCATCCTCGAAGAACACGTGGGGGAGTGGTTCGAGGTGGATGAACCGGCACCCTACATGGAAAAGGTGCTGCCGATCCGGCCCGAAAAGCGGGCCTTGATTCCCGCGGTGACGCACGTCGATGGCAGCGGCCGGCTCCAGTCCGTATCGCGGCGGACGAACCCCCGGTACTACGCGCTGATCGCGCGTTTCTTCGAGCGTACCGGCGTCCCGATCGTGCTCAACACGTCGCTGAACGAAAACGAGCCGATCGTGCGGACTCCGGCCGAAGCGGTGTCTTGCTTCCTCCGCACGGACATGGATGCCCTGGCGCTGGGTCCGTACCTGATCGACCGGCATCGCGCCGATTTTCCCGCCGCGCTGCGCAAACGCATGGAGAGTTGAGCGGAGGGCGGCGGTTGCGCAAACGAAGCTGGTACGGAGTTCGGTACCCTCACCCTGACCGCCCTGACCGTCTCACTCCGTAACGCGTTGCGGTCGTGGCTTGATTGATGTGGCCGATCCATGCAACAAGTTACAGGGGCGAGGGGACTGGTTTCGCCTGGCATCTTGTCAGCCCGCCCCTCCTTCTTTCATCCGCCTGGAGAGACGGGGCATGATCGTCAGTCGGCGGAGGATGATGGTCGCGGCGGCGGCGCTTCTGCTGGTCTGCCACCCTTTCTGGCTGGCCTGGGTAGCAGTCCCGCTGGTCGCTCATTCCGAGCTGTCCCCCGTCAGCGCGGTGGCGATCAGCTATGGCGACCGGCGCTTCGACGTCGCAGCGAACCTGCTCGTCAACGGTGTGGCGTCTGAGGTGCTGCTGTTCGAAGATCGGCGGCGTTGGGCGGTCGATGCGGGTGTGTTGACGTCGCTGCACGAGACCGGACGGCGCCAGTTGCTGGTACGGGGCGTGCCGCCCGATCGGATTCGCATGCTGTCCGGGCCGACCAGGAACCGGTGGGAGGAGATCGACCGGCTCGCCGCCTGGCTCGACGAAGCGCCGGGTCGCAGTGCCCTGCTGCTGGTGCCCCAGTTTCAGGGACTGGCCACGCGCGCGATGTTGCGCCAAACGCTGACCGCCGAGGCCGCGATGCGCGTCCGGGTGGTGAGCCTGCGCGATCGGCGGTTCGATACGACGAACTGGTGGCGGTTGCGCGCCGGCTGGCGAACGCTGTTCGGCGGCTATCTGACCTGGGCGCATGCGGTGGTCGTGGGGCATCCTCCTGTGCGAGCCGACGACTGGGACCCCGACGCCTTCGAGGCGAGCTTGCGCCGAGCGCGAGATTCAGGAGTGGGGGCTTGGGGCCCTTCGGGCCTGGGCTGGGTAAGGGAACTGGGACCGGGGGCTCGACAGGCCATGGCAGAGAAGAGCGTCGGCGAACACTGAGGTCATGACACGCTCGCCATCGCGTAAGTGGATCCTTCGGTTGCTGGTGGTGCTGGCCGCGGCCTTTCTGTTGGCAGGGGTAGCCGGGGCCCGTTCGTATTGGCTGCCGGCACTCGCCCAGTGGCTCGATGTGGGAGCGGCGGCCCACGAGGCCGATGTCGTGCTGGCCATGCCCGGCGACGACGAACGGCGGCCGTACGTGGCCGCGGCGCTCGTCAAGACGGGCTACGTCCGCCGAGCGGTCATCGTGGAAAACGCGCCGAGCAATGACCAAGTGGACGGCATCCTCCTGTCCAACCATGAGTTGACGCGGCGCATCTATCGCGCGCGGGGATTGCGGCCTGACCAGATCGTGCTGTTGCCGGGGCAGAGTACTTCGACGGCCGACGACCTGGCCATCCTTCAGGCGTACCTGCGGCAGCATCCCGCGGAGTCGGTCTGCGTAGTGACCAACGCCTTTCACACGCGCCGGACGCGGTGGACACTGCGGAATCGGCTCGCCCGGGAGAGTGGTCGGGTGGCGATCGTATCCGCCCCCAACCTGGATTACGACGTCACCGATTGGTGGCGGGTACCGCGCGGTCTGGAAGAGGTCTCCTCCGAATACCTGAAGCTGGGGTGGTACTGGCTGCGGTACGGCGTGGGGGGCTATGGCCTGGGTGCGATCGTCGCCGCCGTGGCCTGCTGGCGGATGCTGCGATGGAGCCGGCGACGGGGTGCCGCTCCTGGTACGTCCCGCTCGGCATCTTCGGCATAAGCCGCATCCCGGCGCGCTCGGGTTCGCGCCGGTGTCGCCGAGGGGCCTCATGCCGCTTGACCGTGCGGCATAATTGAGTCTCGCCACCGGTTTTGCTACTTGCCTCGGAACCCGACTTCTGGAGAATAACGTGTCGGCGAGTGCAGGGGCAAAGGCGGCGGATCGTCGCTCGGCCGGCAGGCGGCACGTCTCACCTAGGGAAACGTTGGTAAACCATGACGGTGGTCGACACAACGCAGTCCACCCGGTCGGAGGCGACTGCGCCTTTGTCTGGTCGCGTGAACTGGCTTAATGCGTTGCTCCCGGCGGTTATCCTGCTGTCCGAATTACCGCTGCTGGTTCTCTTCTTCCAACGGCTGTGGGGCAGCGAGGCCTACCGGATTTTCCCGGTGGTGCTGACCGTCGCGGGAATGCTGGCGTATGCACGGTGGCCACAAGAAGTGACACCGCTGCGTCGTCGGGACCGATGGCTGGGATACTTCAGCCTGGTCGCCGGTTACCTCGCGGTGCTGGCCGGCGTGGCGCTCTGGTCGCCCTGGATCGCGGCGCTGGGCAGCTTGCTGACGGCCCTATTCTTGTGCTTGTACTTCGTACGTGGCGAGGCGCTTGTCCGGTTCGGGGCGCTGTGGCTGTTGCTGGGTTTGTTGCTTCCCCTGCCAGCGCCGCTGGACATGGAAGCGACGGCCGTGCTGCAGGGCCTGGCTGGCAAGGCAGCCAGCTTATGGCTCGACGCGCTGGGGTACAACCATGTGCTATCCGGCCAGGTGATTCACGCTCTGGGCCTGCGGCTGGTCGTGGCCGACGGTTGTAGCCCGTGGCATTCCGGAGTGATGTTGGTGCTCCTGGCGGCGATGTACATTGCCGCGGTCCGATTTCCGCGGGCTCCCGCGGCGATGTTGCTGCTCAGCGCGGTCGGCTGGTCGATCGTCGCCAACACCGCGAGCCTGGTACTGCGGGTGGCGCTTCACGCGAACGGCACCACGCTGGCGGCTGGCTCGGGACAGACGTTTCTGGCCATCGGGATTCTGGTGGTCATCCTGGGGCTGATGTGGAGCACGAGCCGCTTCTGGCTGTGCATGTTTGCTCCGATCGCGATGGAGCGCCGCGAGGATTTACCGAGACCAGTGCCGGTCGTGGTCGGTTCGCCCCTGCTTCCCCGCCAGGGAGTGGTCGCGGCCGTACTGGCCTTTGCCGCAGTGGGCGTAGCGCAGGCCCTGCCCGTCGTTCGGCAGGATGGGGACTGGGTCGAGACCGACCAGAAACCGGCACGCAACAATCTGGTGGTGAACCGCGACGCGATCCTGCCGCTCGGCGATCGCTGGGAACTGGCTGACTTTTCGCTCCGCGTCGACGACCTGTCGGAAGTACGGGGTTCCGCGGCAATCGCGGCGGCGGAGTGGAAGCTCGTGCGCGGAGGGCTGACCGCGCGAGTCCGGCTCGCGTATCCTTTCCGCGGGTGGCGTGCCGTATCCGACTTGCACGCCGAGGAGGGGTGGGAGATCATCAAGCAGCGGGGGCATCGGTCCACGGAGGCTGTCTCGGCATCACGTCCTGGCTGGCCGGATTTGTCACCCGAGGGCACACGGCCGGCCGACGTCGATTCGAACGAGACGGGTGACCTGCCCCGAGCGATCGAGTTCGAAATGGAGAACCCGACGGGCGACTATGCGTACGAGGCCATTGGCCTGCTCGACGAACGGGGAGGAATGATCGTGGCGGACCTCGACTCCGGCGGCTTATGGGGAAGAGTGACGTCGGCATTTGCATCCCGCATGCGCCATCGTGGATCGCGCATCGAGACGAGTGAGCCCTTCTACGACTGCCGCGTGATCGTTGTGCACCATGCTCCCTTTACCGCGCAGGATCTGGAGCGGTTCAGCGAGCTGTATCATCAGGTGCGGGACCGACTCGCCGGGGCCGTACGGCGTGGCGACGTACACCATCGCGTGGGCGGGGTCGGAGGGGCACGGTCAGTGGGCGTTGCCAGAGGTTCGGGAGCGTCGACGTGCATCGGTGCGCTTCTGACGCCGGGGTTGGCCGAGTCGAGCGACGACGCGGGCATATGCGACGTGGGCGTCGATATCGGCCGCGTGGCAGGCATCGGCCGAACGGGAAGTTACGAGCGGATGAGCGGGCTGTTTCCCCGGCACGTGGTTCGAGGGACAAGGTGAGCTTCCATGTTGGACTGGCGCAGGGCGTTGTATTTTGCGCTGTGGTGTGGCACTGCGTTGACGCAGCTGGCCGAGGCGTGGTTTCATACCCGGCCCGTAATCTGGCTGGTCGAGGGGATTCCGGCCCTTTTGGGGGCAGTCGCATTTGTGGCGGTGACGATCAGCTTTGGCGCGACTTCGCGCATCGATGTCGTTGACCGGTACGACTTGGCGATTGACGAGGCGATCCAGCGATCGGATTTTGTCGCGGCCGAGTTGTACCTCCACAAACTGCTGCAGATTGGTGACTCGCAAGAGAATGTGCGCTACCGTCTGGCGCTGGTGGCGGACGAGCAGGGAGATGGCGCGCGGGCCAACGAGATGATGGCGCAGATCGCGCCGGAGACCGGGCGCGGGCATCCGGGGGCTCATTTCTGGCGCGCCAAACACATGCTGTCGAAGCGACAGCCGTTGACGCTTACCGAATCGCGTCAGCTGGTGAGTCACCTCGAAGCTTCGCTGAGCGACGCTGCCGACAATGTCGAGGCGCACTCGCTGCTCGGCCAGATTTTGTTCTCCCAGCGGAATTTCGACGGGGCCATCGAGCACCTGACCACGCTGATCAAGGAGGAACCTCAGTGGCGTATCACCTTGGCCAAAGTGTACCTGGCCCAGGGCAATCGCAGCGAATTCGAGAAGGAGTTGACCGCCGCGTGCAGCGAGTTCCAGCGCCGCGTCCACAATCGCGCGGACGACATGGAGGCCCGGCTGTGGCTGGCTCAGGCGTGGGCACTGCGCGGCAAATTCGACGAAGCGGAAAAGGCGCTCCTGGAATGCATTCAATTGCCAGGTGTCGACGGAAAACGTTGCCGCGACGGACTGGCGTCGTTATACGTGGCCCAATTTGACAGGGATCTGCCTCAGGCTCCGCCACAGAACCCACCCGTCGAATGGTTGCGTAAGTCGTTGGACCAGTCGCCCAACTATATCGACGCCCTGTTACGCCTGGCCAACTATATGAATGCCTCCGGAGAGGCGGGAAAAGCGGCTCGATCGGCGATCAACAAGGTGTTGGCCAGCGACGACGTACCGCCGGCGTTACTCCAGATACTGGGCGCCCATGCGGCCCGCGACGGGGATATGGCCGCCGCGCGTGGTTATCTGGAACGCGCGTTGGCGGTGACAC
>JBFWYF010000479.1:0-6016 GCA_050186685.1 Pirellulaceae bacterium | reverse complement strand
TCCTGTCAGCGCCGCAGTATGTCTTCTCAAGCGTTCTCTATGGCATCAGCCGCCACAACGTGATTGCAGGACTCAGAATCGGGGAAGCCACCCTCAACCTGGGTCTCAGCATCGTCCTGGTGCAAGCGATCGGCGTGGTCGGTGTCGCGATTGGCGCCGCAATTCCGAGCATATTGGTTGTCGTCGTCGCGATGCCGCTGATCGCCTGCCGCATTGTCGGAGTGAGCCTCCCCGAATACTACGTGCACACCTATTTGCGCCCGGCGCTGGCGATCGCCCCGTTCGCGGCCGCTGCATGGTGGGTCCGTGCAAGTCTGCCCGCGTCAAATCTGGCTGTCTTTTTTCTGCAGATGATCGCCTTGATGGCAATCTACCTGCCTTGTGCATTCTTCGTCGTGCTGAATGCCGCGGAGCGGCGGCACATGCTCGAACGGATGGGCTTGTCTGGCCGTCGCCAGTCCTAGCGAGCGATGACACCGCGGAAGTAATCGATGGTCTTCGACAGGCCGTCGTCGAGTTTCGTCGCCGGTTCCCAGCCCAGCAGTTTCCTCGCCCGGGTAATGTCGGGCTGGCGTTGACGGGGATCGTCTGCGGGCAAGGGTCGGAACTCGATCCTGGAGCGCGACCGTGTCTGCGCGATGACTTTTTCCGCGAGCTCGATCATCGTGAACTCGACGGGATTGCCGAGATTCACCGGGCCGGTCACCTCGGGCGGCGTGTCCATCAATGCGATGAAGCCGCGGATCAGGTCGTCGACATAGCAGAACGACCGGGTCTGGGAACCGTCGCCGTAGATCGTGATGGGCTCGCCGACCAGCGCTTGCATGATGAAATTGGATACGACTCGACCGTCATTCGGATGCATGCGTGGGCCGTACGTATTGAATATCCTTGCAACCTTGATCTGGAGCTTGTGCTGGCGGTGATAATCGAAAAACAGCGTTTCGGCGCAACGCTTGCCCTCGTCGTAGCAGGAGCGGATTCCGATCGGATTGACGTTGCCCCAGTAATCCTCGGTTTGCGGGTGAACCGACGGATCGCCATAGACCTCTGAAGTCGAGGCCTGGAAGATCCGCGCGCGCAGGCGCTTCGCAAGTCCCAGCATGTTGATTGCACCGTGGACGCTCGTCTTGGTCGTCTGGACCGGGTCGTGCTGGTAGTAAATGGGCGACGCCGGGCAGGCGAGGTTGTAGATCTCGTCAACCTCGAGGTAGAGGGGAAAGGTGACGTCATGGCGGATGAACTCGAAGTTCGTCTTTCCGAGCAGGTGCGCAATGTTGCCCTTTGCACCGGTAAAGAGGTTGTCCACGCAGACCACGTCGTGGCCCGCGTCCGCGAGGCGATCGCACAGGTGCGAACCGAGGAACCCCGCGCCGCCAGTGACGAGGACGCGTTTACGGGTGTACTGCTTCATTCTCCGGAACTCCCATCTCAAGTGTGCGGTGACCGAGGACGCGCTGGTAAATTTCGAGCGTGCGTCGCAGATTCTTCTCCAGGCTGAATTCTTCGTGCAGCCGTCGCCGGCCGCGCTCGCCCATCTCG
Organism: Pirellulaceae bacterium; assembly: GCA_050186685.1. GTDB lineage: Bacteria > Planctomycetota > Planctomycetia > Pirellulales > Pirellulaceae > CAZFLF01. The sequence continues at coordinate 4,474 of JBFWYF010000479.1, read as the reverse complement.
ACTGCGGCGCCCGAGTCATCCAGGAGCCGCGAGATGGCACCGGCGAGCGCTTCGGGGTTGCCCGGTTCGACCAGGATACCTGTGACGCCGTTGACGACGACTTCCGCCGGCCCGCCAATGGTCGTGGACACGAGCGGTTTGCCGAGCGACATGGCCTCGAGCGTCACAATACCGAATGGTTCCGGGCTGGTCGAAGTATGGGCTACGACGTCCATCAGGCGCATGTAGTCGATCGCGTTTTTCTGGAAACCCACGAACAGCACCTGGGACTCGATTCCCAGCTCCACAACGATGGTCTTCATGCGCTCCATGTAGGCCGCGTCGGCAGGTGTGGCGCCGCCGGTCAACACGCAGCGAATCGTCGGAAACTTCGTCCGGAGCAGGCCGACCGCGCGCACAATCGTTTCCTGTCCTTTCCACCGGCGCAGGTTGCCAACCACCCCGATTACCGGCGCATCGACCGGTATTCCGTGCTTGCGCCGCAAGTCACGGGGGGACTCGACCTGCCGGTACCTGCAAACGTCAATACCGCAATGGATGACGACGACATTCGGCAGGTCCGCGCCACGGGATTTCATCGCGTCGTGGATTGCATGCGAGAGGCAGATGACCGCGCCAAGCCGTCGCCCGAGGAAGCGGGAAAGCGCCGAGTAGGATGGGTTGATGCCCATCTCGTGCGTGATACACGGTGTGCGCGTGATCAAGGCCGCGACCATCCACGGGTGGTTCCGGGTAATCGAGTTGTTGAGGTTGACGAGGTCGATCCGGTGCTTTTTCAGGAATGAGGCATAGCGCAGGATTGGAACGATGAAGCCGCCGAAAAAGTTCACCAGTTTCTTTACCGGCGCGAGCGGCACCGCTATCCAGCGATTACGGAACGTCAGCGGGGCGCGGGGCGGGGCGATGATGACTTCGACACCGGTATCCCTGAGCTGCTGTGCAACATGGTTCTCGAATCGAAAGATTGCGATCGGCTCGAAGCGCCGCCGGTCCAGCCCCAGGATCAGGTCCATCATCAGGATAAAAGAGCCGCCGACCGTGCCGTCCGGGTTGCCTTCGACATAAAGCACGCGGGTGCGCCTGGAATCGTGCCCCTCGACGCTGGCCTTGCCATCACTTGCCATAACCGACCCGTCTCCGTCGCTACCGGTAACGTGACAAATCCCACGCCGAGTCTAGCGGCGTACGGCTAAAATACGAAGCGATTCAATAACAACCCCCGACTTTGATATACATGACATCCGGTTCAAACAATGCGCCGATCCAAGGCTTGGATCGTCCCGTCGTAACGGTGATCGCCTCGCGCGTCACCCAATTGCTGCTCACGGGCGTCGTGATCTGGTTCTACGGCGTCGAAGGCCCGGTGTTCTTCAGGCTGTTCGTCCTGGCCGCCGCCGGGTTTGCGGTCACGCTGTACCTGCCGATGGCGTGGCGCCTGCCGTTTTTCGTGCTGCTGTCGATCGCGGCAGTGTTCCTCGTTCGAGGCGCCACTGACGGCCTGTGCCTGCTCTCTTACGGTGTGATACTGATCAGCCTGTGTCACCTGCCCGCTCCGGTGTGGCTGCGGGCCATATTACTGCTAGTGGTCGGCGGCATGCTTGCCGTTGCACGTGCGGGTGTCTTTGCGTCGCCGTGGGCGGCGACGGTATGGCCGATCCTAGGCTCGACGTTCATGTTCCGACTTGCAAGTTATCTGCGTGCGCTCAGGAATGAGCCACGCCCGGGACGATTCGGGGCCGTGCTCGGCCATCTGTTCACGTCCCGTCGTGTGGAATTGTGAAAAGATTTCTTATTTTAAGCATCGGTATTGTCAGCCTGCTGCTCGTGGTGGTCACTTACGAGCGCCTGTTCGTCGAGAAGACATTCGGACCCGCCGCCATTGCCGGGTTATCCGCTTTGGCGCTCTTGTTCATTATGCTGCTCGCAAGCCTTCTGCTCTACGGGACGCGCTACCGGCGCACCGTCGGCAATGCATGGCTGGCGATCTTCTCGGTCGCGCTGACGTATGTCGCCGTAGACCTAGCGGCCGGGTATCTCCTGATCAAACCCTTGTCGCCGCCATTGGTGCCGGATAAATTCCGGCATCATCGCCTGATGCCGAATTCGAATGTCCAGTTCACGCAGCGGGATTTTTCATACGTCCAGCGTGTCAACAATCTGGGCATGCGCGGCGAAGACCGGCCCGCAGAGAAGTCCCCCGATACGATTCGTATCGTAACGCTTGGGGACTCGTTCACGATGGGCAAGGGCGTCGAGGACGAAGAAACGTTTTCGGTGGGAGTCGAGCGGATCCTCAATGAAAGGCTTGCAGTCTGCTCGTCCAGGCTGACGGCGGAAGTTCTGAACGGCGGCGTGGATAGTTATGCGCCGATCCTGTCGTACATTCAGCTAAAGCGCGACATTGCACCGCTCAAGCCGGATCTCGTGATCCACAACTTGGATGTCAGCGACCTGGTGCAGGAGGCGGCGTATCGGAAGATTGCGACGTATGCTCCCGGCGGCGAACTGATCGGGGTCCCTCAGCGTGAGACGCGCAACCTCTCGCTGACGGACCGGTCCCGTAACTGGGTCGAGAAACACCTGCTTCTCACTCGCCTGTTGCTTTATTACGTCAATCGCGCGTTTGGCTACAAGGAACTCACGGTTCGTGATGTCGTGACACAGGCTAATTTCGAGGTTGCCGCACATACGCTCCACGGAGACTCCGTCGATCGCAGCCAGCAATGGGTGGACCTGTTTGACAGCCTTGGCAAAATCAGCGAACTGTCAAAGCGAATCGGCGCGGATTACGTCCTGACCACGTACCCTTGGGGACATCAGGTTAACGATCGCGAGTGGATTCCGGGCCGGTATACATTCATGCCGGAAGGCGCGATAGCCTCCGATTCAAGCGTCGAGCGCGTGGCGACTTTCGCACGAGCGAGCGGAATCCGGTACTTGGATTTGCAGCCCGCGTTCCGCGCCTATGCGGGCGAGGCGCCGCTGTACTTCCGGTACGACAATCACATGACGGTTCGCGGTCAAGCTCTAATGGCGCGTGAGATCGCTGATTTCATCGGTGAAACGTATCTGCCGAAGTGGTGCCTGCAGGTCGCTTCCGACCGGCCGCATCCCTAATCCAATTCGAACTCGTTCTTGTAATCGAGTTTCAGCGATTCAGACTGCTGCGATTTCTCGAGGTAGCAATCGCCGACCGCAAGCACGTCAATGTCGCTACCCATGAAGCAGCGGAATGCGTCCTCCGGCGAACCGACGATCGGTTCGCCGCGCACGTTGAAGCTCGTGTTGACGATCACCGGGCAGCCGGTCAGGCGCTTGAACTCGCTGACCAGGGCGTGATAGCGGGGATTCGTGTCCTGGTGAATCGTCTGCACGCGGGCGGAGTAGTCCACGTGGGTCACGGCGGGTATATCCGAACGAGGAACATTCAGCTTCTCGATGCCGAACAAGGCCTGTTCCGCCTCGGTCATCGCGCGGCGGCGGCTCTTGACGACATCCGCGACCAGCAGCATGTAGGGGCTGTCGGAATCGATTTCAAACCAGTCGGCTACGTCCTCGCGCAGGACCGCGGGCGCGAAGGGCCGGAACGATTCACGAAACTTGACCTTCAGGTTCAGCATTTTCTGCATGGTCGGCGAGCGCGCATCACCGAGGATCGAGCGGCCGCCGAGCGCCCGTGGGCCGAACTCCATGCGACCCTGGAACCAGCCCAGGGCCTTGCCTTCGGCGAGATCCTTCGCGCCGCGGGCAATCATTCCCGCTTCGGTCAGGCGCTTGAACCTGGCGCCGGCGCCGGACAGGCGCGCCTCGATGTCGGATTGCTCGAACTTGGGCCCGAGGTAGGCGCCGCGCATGGCGTCTCGACCGTTGGTGGCAGGCCTCGTGCCTTCCAGCATGCCGTACCAGGTCGAAAGCGCGGCGCCCAAGGCGCCGCCCGCATCGCCGGCCGCAGGCTGGATCCAGATGTTCCTGAATGCGCCATCGCGCAGGATCTTGCCATTGGCAACGCAGTTGAGTGCCACGCCGCCTGCCAGGCAGAGGTTCGTCATCCCGGTTTCGTGGGCGATCGAGCGCGTCAGTCGCAACATCACTTCTTCCGTGACCTTCTGCACCGAGGCGGCGAGATCCATGTGCTTCTGGGTCAGCAGTTCTTCCGGCTTGCGGCGCGGACCGCCGAAGAGGCCGGCGAACTTGTCGTTGGTCATGGTCAGGCCGGTGCAGTAGTCGAAATACTGCTGGTCCAACCGGAAGCTGCCGTCATCCTTGAGGTCAACCAGATGCTTCAAGATCAGGTCCGCGTACTTCGGCTCGCCATAGGGTGCGAGACCCATCACCTTGTACTCGCCCGAATTGACCTTGAAGCCCGTGTAATAGGTGAACGCTGAATAGAGCAGGCCGATCGAGTGCGGGAAATGGATCTCGCGCTGCATCTCGAGCCGGTAGCCGCTGCCGATCGCGAGCGAGCTCGTCGCCC
>JBFWYF010000478.1:0-6024 GCA_050186685.1 Pirellulaceae bacterium | reverse complement strand
GGGACATCTCGGCCGGTCGCGACATCGGGCTCGAGCAAGGCCCCCGAGGAATCGAACGCGTCCGGCCTCGTCCTTGAATCGTCCTTCAGCACCCGCTACCATCCCAGGCACTTCCCCTGGGGATCATACCGATAGGTGTCCCGCCAGGCTTTGGTTACATCGAGCAAGGGATCGACGTAATTACCGTCGGAATACTCAAGTTGCTGCAACCTGCCATCCGAGTCGTAAACTCGCGATTCGTGATCCAGAAAAAAATGCGTGACAAACGCGGGCGCCGAATACCAGTGTCCATTGTGCACGAACGCCCCCACGTCCACACGATTGGACTCGAGCGCTGAACCGGGTGCGATCGGCCGCCGCTCGTGGTAGCCAACCTTTAGCTCCACCGTCGAACTTCGCTCATCCAAGGGCGTGATCGTGACGCGGGCTGGATCGCCTCGTAGCACAACCCAGTGATACGTCAGGGGTTTCCCGTTCAGGTCGGTGCTCGGCTCGGCGCTCACGACCATCCGGCGGCTCGCTTGGGTGGTCCGATACACGCGGCCAATTGCGCACGGCGTGTCAAATAAGACTTCTCCGGCACCTGGTTCGGCAAAATAGTCGCGTCCGGCCTGCGCCCGATCTTCGTCGAGCACTTTCAGGCGCACCAGGGGTGGTTCGCTGCCGACGTCGATCCGGTGCGCCAGCTCAACCATCGCCTGACCGTTGACTTGCGACCCCTCAAAGACGGAAGGATGCGCCGCCCCACTCAGGTAGGCCTCGTCCGATGTGACGTTTCCGTACGACCGCCGGAAGATCATCTGCACCGTCGGCATCAAGGCCTGTCCGCCCTGAAGGCGGCGCTTGACTTCGGGGTGGAACGCCCCGAGCGTGCAGACGACGGCTTCGAGCAACGGCTGGTCCGAACCGGACGACCCCTGCGAGATGAGCAGATACGGGGTATTGGCCGGATAGACGTCGCCATAGCCACCACCGGTGCCGTTGTGGCCCGGGTCATGGTCCTGATGCTCGGGATAGACATACAGATGGTTGGCAGCGTACTGAGCGTACAGACGTTGAACGCTCGCCGGATCCCCATAAGCCAGCCGTGGCATGCTCCGCCAGATCGTAGAATCCACCACAGCCGTCGACGAATTTCCCACAATCGTTCCTCCCACCGCTTCGGTGGGCGAATGGCCATTCACTTGCGCATAGAGAAACCGCGTCTGCAATCCGCGGTGAAACTCGTGCTGTCGCACCGAGTCTCCGTAACGCGTCCGTACCATCTGCGGAAACGCCGCCATGTCCAAAGGAGAATGGTCGTCATCCGCGTTATCGTAGATGTCGCCGCGGTGGCCGGCGGCCGTCCCATCCCGGTACCACGCATTCAACCGTGCCGCGATCTTCTCTCGTCCTAGGACGACCTCCGCGGCCATCGGCGGGGAGCGTAGATCGAACACCGTCACAAACATGCCCAGTTGCATCTGCCAGCCGGTATTGGCCTCGGTTACGGGCAGATCCCGGCCCGCGGGCGGAGCGGCCTGCGTCCGCCACGACCACGCCTGGGGCCGCGATGGGTGCGGCGGAGGCGGCCGGTCCAGCAACTCGGAAAACCGGATGTCGGTGGTCAGTTCCTTCAAATAGGGATCCGCGCGCAGAACTCGCTTGTCGCGGCCTCCCCTCTCCAGCAGCCGTGCGAGACTGGCCAGCGCGGCCTCCGTCTTACCCTGAGCGGCCTCCGCGCGCAGCTGCTGAATCAGCGGCCTCTCGTCGAACGGGACCAGCGCCAAAGCCTCCTTGGCCAAACGCTCGGACTCGGCGAACTTGCGCTGCGCCAGCGCCCCCCGCATCGCCTGCACCTTCGCCGCATGCTGGGACAGAATGGACGGCACCTCAACCACCGGGGGCGACTCGGCACGACTTGAGCCAGCGCCCAGCCACCACGCCCCCACCACCAGCCCCCACAGGTATCGGCGGAGATAAGTTCGCATCAACTCGCAGATCATGACCTCTGGCCCCCCGTGAAAACGGTCCAGCCAGGCCGGCACGTGGAGATCGATGGGGGCGCTGTACGCCGCCCCGTGGCAGCCTGGGTAACGAATGGAAAGCGATCTAACGTGCCTGCGTCAAGTTGCTCCCGTCGCGGACGCGCTGAGCCGCCTCGCGGGCCCGGGCCAGGTACTTCTCGGCCGCCGCCTGCTGGCCGAGTTGCCGGTGAGCCTCCGCTAACGCCAGCAGCACGTGGAGCCTGTCAGGATGAGCCCGCACCGCGACTTCCAAATCCGGTACGCAGTCCGCAAAGTTTTTCTGTTTGTACCGGATCAATCCGCGCGTTTCCGCGCAGTCGGGAACGGACGCCCCCTCATCCAGCTGGCAGGCCATGTCGATCAATGCTGCCGCCTGATCCACATCCGGCGCGGCCGCAAAGGCCATGTTCCAGGCGAGATTGTTCAGCACCACTGCGCCGCGCGGATCCATTTGAGTTACGAGAGCGAGATGCGTGCGCGCCTGCTCGCGTTCCCCGCGCCGCAGGTACCCGCCGCCCAGAACCAAATGGCAGAGCAGCGGACTTGTCCCCGTCACAAGCGAGTCTTCCAGACGCGCCTGCAGCACATCCCAATCGTCCGTGGCCGCTTGTTCCATAATCTGGCGCATCCGCCGAAATGTCTCTGAGTGCGATTGCGTCACGGCCAGTGCCTGGTTCAAGAGGCTGAGCCCCGCCTTCCCTGTCCGCTGCTCGTCCGGAAGCTGGTCGAACTGCCAGACGAGACAGTCGCACAACGCCGCGCGCAGGCGCGCGTCGTCCTGCAATCTCAGACCGTCCTGGACCACGCGCACGGCTTCCGCCCACTGCTTCAACGGGAGCAGCGCCTGGATCAGATTCAATCGACCAGCAACATCCTGCGGATGCTCGTCCACATGCTTGCGATAAAACTCCGCGCATCTCTGCTGTGACAGCCGGGCTTTCTCAACTTGTCCCGACTTCGTCTGCAAATCGGCCAGAGCGAGCAGCAGGGCTGGATGGTGATTCGCCGCGCGACCCAGATACACCATCGCCTCGGTGTTGCGCGATTGTTGCGCCAGCGCCTTGGCACAGACATAGGCCGCCTCCGGATCGTCCGGCAATAACTCGGCCGCCGCCCGCGCATGATGAACCACCAACGTGAGGCTGGGCCGATCCACAGTCGCAGCCGCCTGGCGGCTCAACATCTCGATGGCGAGCCACTTGTGCGCCAACCCGTATCCACGCTGGTCATCCGGTGCGAGTTTCGCCAGTTCGACACGGGCTTGATCCATCTGTCCACGCGCGGCATAGATCTGAGCATACCGATAAGCTTGCTCCGGCCGCATGTCCACGCCGGCCAAACGCCGCAGACATAACTCCTGCGTGGCCGTGTCATGATAATACGTCGCGATCTCGGCGCGCGGGAGGTAACGGACCACGATCTCGTCGTCCGTCAGCTGACCGACGTAGGCCAACAATCCCAGCAACCCCGCAAACAAGACCGGTGCCAGGCAGGGGACCACCATCAGCCAGGCACGTGTCGCCATCCAGGCAAGGCCCAAGTCCAGGATCGCACCCGGCACGCGCCAGGGTCTGCGCAACAGTTCCATCAGCGGTTGCGACGGCCGTTCGCGCTTCGACAGCGTCTCGACAGGTGGTGCTATCATCGTCGAGCCTGCTCCTGGAAAGCGCCGGCAATACGCTCACGCATCGCGGGCAAGGCCCCAAAAAACTGCTGAACGACCGCCTCCCGCTCGACCTCCGAGAAGGGAGATTTCTTCGCCGCAAAATACTGGAGCTGTATCAGCGGGCGGTCGAGCCGCTTGTCACGCTTCAAGGACCTGATCAGCAGCGAAAGGGGGCCACGACGGATATGATCCCATACCGCGTCCCCCACCGCTTGCGGCTGTGGCGGAGGAATCGTGGCGCCAAACTCGTCGATCAGAGTAAAGACCACGTAGCCGTATTCCGCCCCCAGCGATCGCCGCATCTCGAAGTGAAGGACCCCCTCGGCCTCCTCGCCAGTCGGCACTCCAGCCTCCCTACCGATGGGCTCGTACCGATTGATCTCCCAACCCGAACTGCGATAGCAGATACCAACGTCATGGTAAATAAAGAACGGAAAATCGAGCGATGCGACACAGCCGGTGCCCTGGGGCCACCTGAGTCGCCAGACGTGGGAAAAATTCCCAAAAATACTGCCGGTATCCCGTTCCTCGACCTCGTACTGCTGAACTGGCCAGGAATTGGGCAGCGACGCATACGCGTTCGAGCCCGGCAGCTGCTCGCGGAGCTCAAAATCGAACGCGCCCATCGATGGACCGAGGATTCCGCTCTCCTGCGTAATCAGGAACGCGAAGTTCACCAGTCCCAACAGCACAACGGCCAGCGCGCCCGCCCAACTCATCCGCCGGATGACGGTGCCCGACCATTGCGAAGACTCGACCCGCGCCACCGCAGGCCGAATCGTCTCCGGAAAGTCCGGGACCGAATCAAGGTATGAGCCATGCAAGTCCAACCGGTAGTTTGGCCACTGTGTCCAGCGATTGTACAGCTCGATAGCCGGGGTGTGCGTTTCCGCCGCCAAGGGAATGGGGGCCAGCAACAGCGACAGCAAGCGGATCCAGACCGCCAGGCAAATCGCGATCAGCACAAAGTTCAAGTAGCCCAGCGCATCATGCTGCCATCCTTCGGCCAGATTCAGCGACCACCAGCTATGGGCCGCCGAAATCGTCACGATGCGCACCATGTTTCCTACCAACGCCCACACAGGGACGCTGGCCAGCGCCAGCCCCGACAGCAGCAGGGGGCTGCGCTGGACCACGGCGATTACGACAACGACGCATACCGCTGCGAACAGACTCTGAATTCCGCTGCACGCCTCGTCTACGAACAGCGATCGTCCCACAACTTCGATGACATTGCCCGCTCGAGCGTGGGGAACACGCAGCGTCTCGAGCACTCCGCTGCTGAGAACCGACGTCACGCTCTGGAGACTCTGGGCCAGCCGCGCGCTGAGCCCCACCGGGATGGTCGTCAACAACAACAGTGCCCCATAGGCGGCAACCCGCCCGAGTCTCACGTTCGGAGCATAACGCAGAATTCCGCCCAGCAGCCACAAAATCCCCGCCGCTTGCCCGACGTACGGGGAGTACATCACGACGGCAGCCGCGAACAAGAGCCCGCTGGTGACGAGTATGCTTGTTGCCAGCCACCATCGCGCTCGGGAAGGCTGGCCGGTGAACCGGACTTCCTGATAGAGCAGCCCGCCTAGCACAAGATACAGCAGGGGAAAGACCTGGTACTGCGGCTGCCGCCACAGGTTGAGGCCATGCAAGATGAGCATCGGAGCGATGGCGGCTCCAATCAGCAACCAGGGGGCAAGCCTTCGCCAGGGAATGCCTCGCAAGAGCCTGCCAGGAAAGTAGGGTGACGGTGGCACTGCGGAAACGTTCATGCGGGCCTCGCCTGGACTTCGCGATGCCAGGCCGCGTGGAGCGAGAAGGACGAACATCCGCAGGCGCAAGAGACCTCATCACGCGGCCGCGGTGTATCTCTGCCCAAGGACGACGGGGAGCTGCTGCTCGGCAAAGGGGGGGGCTCGACCTCGGGAAGCGGTTCGGCGAGTGGAGGTTTCGTTGCTTTGTCGTCGGTCTCGTCCGGGGGAGCCTTCGCCCCCTCCCCGCTCGCGCCCGCTTTCCCATCCCGCGCCCGTTCCGCCTCATCGGCCAAATCGCGATGGCGGCGGGCCATGCTTGAATTCCCCAGTCGCTCGTAGATCGTCGCGACGGAGCGGTGCAGACTCACATTTCCCTGGAGGTACCCCAGCGCCACCTCCAGGTCAGCCAGCGCCTCAGGCCACCGTTCCAGCTTGGTGAGGATCTGGCCGCGCGTTTCCCGGACATCGGCGTTGGCGGGAGCAATCTCGACCGCCTCGTCCGCCAGCTTCAAGGCTTGCTCCAAGTCCGGTTCCGGCTGGTGAGCCAACACCCAAGCGAGGTTGTTCAGGACGACGTGGGAATGGGGTGTCACCGCCAACG
>JBFWYF010000477.1:0-6027 GCA_050186685.1 Pirellulaceae bacterium | reverse complement strand
GAGAATGAAGAAATCCAGTCCACTCAAAAACTCGTCCTTTTCACGTTCGTGGAAAAAACGGTCTGGCAGCGACCCGTCCGGATCACCCGTGCCTGGGACGCAGGTCGAGTCGGCGCGGGATTTGGCCTTCGTCCGCGCCAGCACGTGGACACGCATGCCCATGAGCTTTGCCAGACGGGCCGTTTCACGGCCAATTCCACCGTACCCCCAGATGCCCAGAGTGCGGCCCCGGATTTCGCCCGCGAATCGAGGTGATCGGTCCCAAACGTGCGCGTCTTGATTCCGGATCAACGTGCGGACGTCGCGTGCCAGATTGATCATCATGGCGATGTTCCATTCCGCGATAGGGCAATCGAAAACGCCGCGAGCGTTCGTCACCGCGATGCCGCGTTCACCCAGACGGAAGGGAAACAGTTGTGAGTAACCGGCCGACTCGATCTGCACCCAGCGCAGGTTCCGGAAGGCGAATAAATTCGGCGGCGGATGAGTGCTGAAAATGGCCGTGACGCGCTCCGCGTCGTCTTCCGGCCAGGGCTCGCCGGGGGGGATGTCACGCACGACGCGCATCTCCCACGCCTCGATAGCCGGCTGCTCAGCCAGGTACGAATCAGCGTTGGTCAGGCAGACAGGTTTCATACGGCAATCCCCTTGTAGTCCTATTCGACGTGCACGTGCAGGTGCGCCATCGCACGCGTGCCGTCCCGGTCCTGGCGTTGCACCAGCACCAGATAATCACCCGCTTGCCGGTAGCGATGCGTGAGCACGGCATAGCCGTCCTTGGCCAGCGCCTGGACGTTGCCGTCGGAACGCGTGGTTTGGGGAGGGCTGCCATCGCCTAAATCCCAGACTTCTTCCCCGTGCGTCGAACCAAATGCCCGGACCTTAAACGTCACAGGATCGCCAGCCTGCAAACCGAACGTGGGATAGTATGTCGCATGCAGACGGATAGGCCACACGGAAGGTTGTACCGGATTCACGACCGTCACCCGGGCGAAGTCGAACGCCGCTTGGCCAGAAGCATCGACGATCTTCAGCACTTCGCTGTACGTGCCCGGGCGATCGTATCGTTGTTCGACCTTGGCTCCCGTGGCGGTTCGCCCATCGGCTAGGATCCACTCGTATCGTGCAATCGGGCCTTGGGCACTCCAGGACTTGCTGCCATCGAGCACGACGGTCTCGCCGCCCAGCACGTGATGGCCTGGCCGCGCCACCGCGATGCGTTCCGGCGAGAACTGGCGGATATAGGCTTCCCACAGAAAAGCGTAGGCTTCCTGCGTGCCCCAGCGGCCAGAAGGTTGGCGGCTCTTAATCTCGAAATGCAAATGTGTCCAGCCTCCGCTGGCCCCTTCCTTACCCAAGCGTCCGATCAGCTGCCCCTGCTGCACCTTCCGCCCCGGAATCACGTCCACCGCGATCATCTGCAAGTGGCTGTAGCGATAGTACCAACCGCGGTGATCCAGGATGTACACCACGTCATAACGAGGTTCGATCGGAGTGTCGCCGAGCTCGGGCAGGACGTGGTTTCCAGCGGACACGATCAGTCCATCAGTCGCCGCAGTGACTTCGACGAGCCCTTCGGAGCCGCCGATGTCGAGCCCGGAATGATAGTAAAGCTTACCACCGGGGCGAGGGCTGACCGGTTCGTTGGCCATCGACGTACCAGTCGCAAACCATTTCTGCCGGACCGGATAAGACATTGTTCCTGGGGTGATCCAGGGCGACGACGCGGGCCACAGGCGTAGCCGTGCATCTTTGACGAGTCCCCAATGATCGATGTGGCTGTTGGCCACCGGGCCTTTCGTGATCGGGCAATCCACCTGCAAGCCGCCGACGGCGACCGGCAAATGGTAAAGCGCGGCACCTATCACCGCTCGTTCGCCATTCACCTCGACCGTGACCCGTGCCTCGTGCACAGCGGACATCACCGAGTCGCGCTGCTCCTCGAGTTCGACGAGACGTACGCGGGCTCGCTCGCCGTTGGACAACTCAACTTCCTGCTGTTCCCCGATCGCCAGATCGATCGCGCACAGCAACGGTTGTTGCGTCGGAGCGGGAGGGGCGGCTGGCAGCAGTCCGTGCCAGAGTAACCAGCTGAGACATCCAATCCACCAGGCGTACTTGCATCGCATCTCCCAGTCCTCGCTTACCTGTGGCGCTTCCGAGTTCCTCGACGGCGGCCCATTATCGGGGTCAGGCTCGGAAATGCGATGGGGCAGAGCGGCGCGGTCTCGCCAGTTGCTCGTCGACTTCCTTGGCGAAGGCAGGGGGCATGTGTTACAAGTGCGTCGTCCTGGCCGGCCCGCAGACGCGGATCGCGCCCCCGACCCCGAGGAGAACCTGCATGAGACCTTGCGCACCGCTCAACCCGACCTACCCCACGCAATGTTTCCCTTTGCGCCGAGCACGCTGGATATGGAGCGCCATCGGCCTGGTACTGTGCCTTGCGACTGGCCGAGTCGGTCTTCTCGCAGCGCCGCTGCGCATTGTGGCGCTCGGTGATTCCATTACCAAAGGCGTGCGGACAGGGGTGACCGAGGAACAGACGTTTTCGTCGATCTTGAGTCGCCGGTTGCAGACGGAAGGCGTGCAGGCCGAGGTGACGAATGTCGGCATCGGCGGCGAGCGAACGGATCAGGCACTCGCGCGTTTACAGCAGGACGTGTTGCAGCGTCGTCCGCACGTGGTGTTGGTCATGTATGGTACCAATGACAGTTATGTGGATACGGGGCGCAGCGAGAGCCGCCTGTCTGCGGACCAGTTCCGCTCGAATCTGCTCGAACTGATGTCACGCATTCGCGATGCGGGAGCGACGCCTGTCGTGATGACCGAACCGGCCTGGGCGGAAGACTGCCGGCCGAACGGGCTGGGCGAGGATCCGAATATCCGGCTCGCTCCGTTCATGGAGCAATGCCGCCGTGTGGCTCGGGAAGCGGGAGTGCCCCTGGTAGACCATTATGCTCATTGGTCGGCGCTGGCCGCCAAAGGTGCGAAATTGCAGCCGTGGACGACCGATGGTTGCCATCCCAATCCCGTCGGACACGAGGAACTCGCGAACCGCATCGTGCAGACCCTGTTGCGCCGATTCCAGCATCTGGCGGACGAACACGAGTCTTGGCGCGAGGATGTGCCTTTTCGGATTCGCCTCGAGACGGCCTCGGAGGGTTATGACGGCGAGAAATGCTGGGTCCATCCGCGCGCCGGCGTAGTACCGTCCGACCCGCCGACGGCCGTACTCACGACTCAGCAGCTGCTGTTGACCGGCAGTGATGTGTTCTTTGCCTTAAACGACACCTTTTCCCGCGATGGAGGCCAGACCTGGAGCCGGCTGCTGGAACATCCGTCGGCGCTCGGACGCCGGGACGAAGCGGATGGAACCATCGTGGCCGCCTGTGACTTCTGGCCCAAGTGGCACGCGGCTTCGGGCAAGCTGCTCGGCATCGGCCACACGGTGCGTTACCGAGACAACAAGGTGGTTGGTAATCGGCCTCGCGAAACGTGCTATTCGGTATGGGACACTTCGGCAAAAACGTGGAGCCCCTGGACGACCCTGACGCTGCCCGCCGAAGCCAAGTTTGTGAACGCGGGTGCGGGGTCTGTCCAACGCGTCGATCTGCCCAACGGGGATATCCTGCTCCCCATCTACTTTCGGGCATTGTCCGATAAGTATTACCGGGTCACCGTCCTGCGTTGTACATTCGACGGCAACGAGTTGCGGATGGTCGAGCAGGGAAACGAGCTGGAGTTATCGGCCGGAAGAGGCGTCTATGAACCGTCGCTTGTGCGGTGGAAGAACCGATACTATCTGACGCTCCGCAATGATACCGCCGGCTACGTTTCAGTCAGCGACGACGGTCTCCACTATACGGCGCCTCGGCGCTGGACCTGGGACGACGGTCAGGAGCTCGAGAACTACAACACCCAGCAGCACTGGGTACCGCACGCCGACGCGTTGTACCTGGTCTACACGCGGAAAGGCGCTCACAACGACCACGTATTCCGCCACCGCGCTCCACTGTTCATGGCCCAGGTCGACCCCGAGCGGCTCGCCGTCCTGCGGACCACCGAGCGCATCGTGGTTCCCGAGCGCGGTGCGCGGCTCGGCAATTTCGGTGTGACCCAGTTCGGCGAGCACGAGACCTGGATCACGGTTGCGGAATGGATGCAGACGTGGTCACCCCAGATCGTCATTCCCCCCGACAACTCCTACGGAGCCAATAACTCGATTTATGTGGCTCGCCTGCGGTGGACGAAGCCCAACCGCGATGACGCTACTGGTCGCTGAACTCGGACAGCGGATCGTCGGCGGCGAAGATCAGGTCATCCAAGGCGGCGAGTTCGGTATCTTCCGCGGCCACCCAACTCGGGTCAGCGACCTCGTCCGAGTTCGCTGGAAGTGCCGCATCGAGAACCTGGTCGACCACGTACGGATCCAGAGAGCTGAGTTCGGAGACGGTGCTCGTGTCGTCGGCCGAGGGGAGGGTGCCGTCCCACGTCACGCTAGGCGGCAGGACATAAGCCACGTCGGTAGGATTGGCCGCGGCCGTTGCGCCGGTGCCCGCGGAGGTTGCTGCCAGGGAAGGCGGTTCGGAAAAGGATTCAGGCACGGGCGAGGCCAGCAGCGCGGGGGGAACGGCCGCTGCGAGTAACGAAGACGTCGCCAGCCAGGTGCTCTCCCCCTCGGCCCCGTCGAGCGTCGCGGCCGTCGAGTTGCCTGCCAGCGATGTGTCCGAGGCCGGAGCCGTGTCCAAGTCCGGCCCTGTATCGGTCGTGTCCGCTGCCGAAGGTATCGGCGGAGCGGACAGGGTGAACGATGTGGCGGACTCGCCTTCTCCACTGCCGGTCGTGGTAACCGGACGGAGATTGTATGCCGCGCTGCCACCAGCCAGACGGAACAGCCGAGTTTGGCCTTCCTGGCCGACCACTCGGATTCGCGTGTCGTTCAACGGGATCTGATCGAACACCGCCTGGCCGGTCGAACGCACGGCATCGATGCGAACTTGGGACGTGTCGCTGGTCAACGTGATTTTCAAGTCGGTGAACCCCGCCCAGCTCTGGTCGTAGGCATTCCAGGCGTTGCCGTTATTGCCGGGCGCGACGGCGGCAAAGATACCCTGCCGGGGCGTCGAGTTCATGAAATCGCGATAGCTGATGAAGCGCGCCTGCAGGCCGGTGGGGGGCACCACATGGTCCAGGCTGTCGGCATTGCCCAGCTGCAACAGCTGCTGCGGAGCACCGCTCTGCAGGAACACGGGCGTCTCGACCTGTACCACGTACTTGTTCGCCGTCAACCCATTGAAGGCAAAGCTGCCGTCGGCGGCGACTGTGGCTGTCTGTAGTGCGGTGCCAGTCGCGTTGTTCTGGGCGTCGGTGGCATACAGCAGCACGTCGAGACCGTGCAGGACGAGCCCGCCGTTCGGATTGGCGGTTTCCGCGTGAGGGCTGGTGGCGACGACGCCCCCGAGGCTGTGGCCGGTAACTTCTCCAAAGTTGTTGCCCGTTCCGTTGACGCCTTCCGCCAGAGTGATGGTGAACTCATCGTTCGCCGAAACGGAACCTCCCTGCGAGCCGATGGTGTCCTTGCCATCCAGGATCGGCAAGTTGTTGAACTGCCCCGTCGGCTGGGTTTCCTTCAACTTGTAGCTGCCCGGGTTCACGTCGTTGAATTGGTACGAACCGTCGGCCGCCGTGGTAGCGGTGCGGTTTACCGAGGCTCCGAACGAATCGGTGCCGGTCAGGGTGATCGTGACATTCGCCAGTGCGGATTCACCGGTGTCCTTGGTGCCGTCATTGTCGGAGTCAATATAAGCGAAACCGGCCAGGCTGCCGGGTGTAACCTGGCGGACCGGAATGGAAGCCGTCTGGCCAAAATCAATTTCGTCGAACGGAACGGCCGTCGTGGATCCGAACAGCGTGACGTTGTGGGAGGGAAGCGTGTCCGGAGCATTGCCGACGAAGCTGAGCTGGCCGGCACTATCCGCTCGCAGGTTCACGGTGTACAGCAGGAACTCACCGTTGCCGACTGCCGAT
>JBFWYF010000476.1:0-6037 GCA_050186685.1 Pirellulaceae bacterium | reverse complement strand
TCAAACAGCTCGAAGACGGCATTTCATGGATCGCCTGCCCGCACGAACTCCCGTTCCAACCGCTGTCGCCGAGTTGACGCGCGTGCGACGATGGCTGATTCACATTCTGCGGTTAATAACGAAAACATGAACGCGAGGCCCAAAGCCGAAGATTTGAAGTCGAGTAGGAGTGGACCCGGAGGTGCCGCTCCCCTCTTCAAACCGGACGTGCAGATTTCCCGCATCCGGCTTGCTTGAACGGTTCAACGAAGGCATGCACAGGAAGTCCACGTGAGTCGTTATAACAGCCGCAAGCCGAGGCGTTGCAACTGAGCGTAGTACGAGCGCCCTTCCGGAGGACGGTAGGGCCGTTGACTGCGACGATGCAGATGATCCCTCAGTCGGTCGATCAGCAGACGGTTCACTTTCCGGAACGCCATGCGCGGGTAGCCGTGCGAGTAGTAGGCGGACCATCCCTGCAACTTTTGATTGACCCGCGCGATCAGCGTGGGGATCGAAGTCACGCGGTTCCTGTCCATCAACTCTCGCAGGTTCTCCCGCACGCGAGCCACCGATTTCTTCGAGGGGAACACGTTCAAGTAGCGATGAAGACGACCTTTCAGGTCGCGGTCATAGCGGAACGTAAAACCCAGGAATGAGACGGAAGCACTTCGTTCGTTCAAGTTGACCACCCGAGTCTTCTCGCGATTGATCGTCAACTGGAAGCGTCCTTCCAGCGTCTGTTCTACCCAGTCCTTGAGGCGTTGCCCCTGGTAACGGGCCAGGATGACGAAGTCATCCGCGTACCGCACCAGTCGGGCTTTCGCCCAGATGGCGGGACCGTCAGACCGGTAAAACCGATGCTCGAACCAGTGCAGGTACAGGTTCGCCATCAATGGAGAGATGACTCCCCCTTGCGGCGTTCCCCGATCCGAGCGATGAACCGTCGTTCGACGTTGCTCGTCCCGTTCCACGATCGGCGCTTGCAACCACGAGCGAATCAGCGACAGCACCGTTCGATCGGTGATGCGCATCTGAAGACACTTCATGAGTTGCTCGTGCGGGATCGTGTCGAAGTACCCTTTCAGGTCCGCGTCGTAGACCTCTCGCAGGCCGGCGCTCAAGTGGTCGCGGATCGCGTCCACCGCCTGGTGGGCCGATTTGCCGGGACGGAACCCGTACGAACAGTCGTGGAAGTCCGCCTCGAAGATCGGCTCCAGGATCAAGAGCGTCGCCATCTGGACAATCCGATCTTTGACGGTCGGAATGCCCAGCGGTCGCTCTCCGCCGTTGGCCTTGGGAATCATCACTCGCTTGACGGATTGTGGTCGATAGCACTTGGTCCGCAGTTCCTCGCGGAGATCCGCCAGGAACTTGGCTGCCCCGGGGCCGTTTTCGATGTCGTCACACGACATCCCATCGATCCCCGGAGCGCCGTCGTTCTTCCGCACCAGCCACCACGCCACCGCCAGCACATCGTCCCGATAGATTCGGTCGTACAAAGCGTAAAACCGAAACTTCGGTTCCTGCTTGGCCTTTCGCCAGAGCTTCCACCTCAGCAGAGAGACGGCGAGTATGAACTTGACGTCGTTGCGGACCTCCGGTTCATCCGGCGGTTCGCTACGGCCGTAAATCGACACTCGGTCCGTAGTGGGATGAAACTCATCCAAGCGGCGCTCTCCTTCCTCTTGTGGAAACATCCATTCAACAGGGCTCCTTGGCTCCACGGGCGTTACCCCGCTTCAACGCTACTACGAGCCCCTCCGACTCCCGTTCGAGGCGAGTTGCAGTTATGGGTTCCCGCGACTCGTTGACATTCCGCCTACGCGCGGTTTGTCGCTCGAGCGGGCCTCTCAGGTTCCTGACGATTCTGTGGGCATCCGCCGTCCCCTCTCACCCCGGAGAGCCCGGTCGCTGCATGTGTTCGTTGCTTCACGACCGATTGCAGGCTTCACCCCTCATGGGAAGCTGGCCACTCTCAAGTGTTTAACGAGGCCGAAATCGGGTTCACGCTTTCGCATTACGGCTGACGCCTTTGCGTTTCGAGGCTTCGACCGGCGGATCGCTCCGACAGCCGCTCGATTCGCTACATGGCGAACGAACAACTACCATGATCAGTACCTTTCAACTGACAAGAATCGCCAAGCTTTGCCTGACGCACCATGAGTGAACAGAGGGAACGGAGAAAACCGGTTATTAACGCGACGATCGATGTGCGCTTTTCCGACTGTTCTCTGTAATTTCCGTTAACTCCTGTTCAAAATGCATTTCGGGCTGCTGCTGCTGCGACCTACGGCGCGGTTGGCCCAATTGCGATTCGTTTTGCGTTGTTTCTGAATTTCGACCAATCGTTTCGCGCCGAGACACCGCTACAATTGGCTTATGAACGATGAACGGCCTAAGTGGCGTCGCATTCAGATCGTCGCGGCAATTGGCCTCGTCGTGATGCTGGCCCAGTATGTTGCCGGATACATTTGTCTCGGCGCAGTCGATGAATACCCCGACATCACTTACCGCACATTTCGCTCGCCATTTGAATGCCGACTATTCGTCCCGCTGGCATGGCTGGAATGCAAAACCCGACAAACGATCGTGGCTCTCGATGCACCGGTTTATTATGACCCGACCGGACATCTGCACGACGGACGGGTTGTCAAGTTCATACCCTAACGCAGAAGCCAGAGCTTTCGGCTGCCTGCGACAGATCGGACGTCGCAGCGCGCACTTGCCGGACGGTCGCCAATGTGAACATTGCTCGCCGAGAATCGACTAGCGCTCGGATTGCCGCTTGAACTTCAGGGCGAAGTCGCGGTCTTTGGCGAGGTTGCGATTGCTCATGGCGAGCACCTTGCGGATGCGCTCGACCGTCTGCACCATCGGGCCCGTGAGCCGTTTGATGATGTCATCGGGAGCGAACTCTTCGAGTTCGCGAATGGTGTGCACACCGAGAAAGTGAAACACTTCGCGAGCCTGGTAGTCTTTCTGAAAGACGAAGTCGAGGCGGGCGTCGGAAGGCAAACGCGGCGGGCCCATCAACCGGGCGTTCGAGACCAGCTTTTTTGCTCGCTTGGCGCTCAACAGCCGTTCGGCAGCCGTTCGTTTGGGGCCCCCGGAAGAAGCCGTTTTCTTAACGGCAGCAGGTTTGGGAGTCGATTTGCGGTCGGCTTTTTTCGCGCTATCGCTGGCGAGTTTCTGCTTCGCGTCCGTCTTGCGGATTTTTCGTGCTGCGGAACCTGCCTTGGGAGCGGGTTTCTTTTTCGCAGCGGCCTTCTTCTTGGCCATTCGCCAGCCTCGTGAATGTTTGTTGTCGACGATTTGTCGTGTCGGGCCGGCGGAAACTGTGCCGACTTCTGTTCAATCGCTTTACCCTCCCCTCGCAGGGAAGGTTTCAGACGACGGCGTTGTTCGCGCTGACTTTCAGCGAACGCCGAGTTTGAGTGCCGTATGCACAATCTCCTGTTTCGACATCAGTCCGGTCAAATTCATCAAGAATTCCGACGACATGGACCAGCGGCCCAACACGTCGAACATGCACTCCAGCCGCGATTCTTCGAGACCGAACTTTTTCTTCAGGGCGCGCGATTCGTCGGGATGAAGATCTTCGAACTGGCTGATCATGAGGAAGTCCCCCTCGTTGGCCAGGTCGAGATGCAGATTTCGCAGTTCCGCCGACAGAAAGTTGTCGGCTTCGACGTCGACCGAAAGCGGGCCGCCGCGAATGAAATCCATAAACTTGTCGGGTTGCTCTTCGACAACGCGCGCAGCCGTTTCGCAACTGGCGTAGACGACGCTTTCATCAACCAGCGTCGCGTGAAAGTGCTCGGCGGCGGCGTGCTTGTGCCAGGTTTCGGCCAGCAAATCCAACTGGATGTGCGGCGGAACTGCGACCAGGAACGGGACTTCCGTCAGGAAGCCAAATCCACACGTGGTGTCTTCGCCCATCTGGTTCGCCAGGACGATCCGTTCCAGGGTTTCCTGGAAGGCGACCCGAAATGCCAGGTAGGTGAGGCACGTCTGTGGCAGGGTGTCGGTCGAGATGTCGAGCATGACTTCCAAGATGCCCGACCGGGGGGGCAAACTCAACAGTCCAATTTAAGTTTCCGCGAAAAGATCCTGAATTCTGCGGGGGAAAGCCCCACTTTTCGACAAGACCGTAAATCCGCCTGAAATCCCACAGAATTCCGCCGCTTTCCCGCAAGGAATTGACAGAATTCTCGACGCGACGATGGTCTGCGGCACGGCGCAAGTCGCTGCGGCATGGGTTCTTATGGCAACAAAAGTCGTGTGGTGCCGCGAAGGGCGAGCGACCTGGGGCCCCGGACGTGTCGCCGAACTTAGCCTGCGCGGCTCGATTTCGCTGAGTTTCGAGCAGATGAGTATGCCTACGAATCACGCGAATCGACGCGAATGAAGAGTCCTCAATTCGTATCGATTCGTAGTCTCACATTCTTCCCCCTTCGATCGAAATCTCGGTCGATCGGTCGAATTGGAAATTGTGCCTCCGTCGGGCTCTCTATCCGATCGTCCGTGATATCTCGCAAGACTTCGCTTTGAGCGTCAATTCCTGTCGAATTCGAACTTGGATCTGCGCGACTTTTGAGCGTTGCGATACAATGTCCCTGGCAGTGGAACGATCTACCGTTTGCTGAGAAGTCGCCATGGCGACCGTACAATCTCGCCCACCTTTGGACATGCTCGAACGCCTCTATACGGCGGCCGATATCGCCGCCATGCCGTCTGACCTGCCTTCTGGCCCCGCGCGATACGAACTCGACAATGGGAGGCTTATCACGACGGTTCCGCCGGGCTTCTTGCATGGATCGATCGAGTTGCGCATCGGCTCGGCCCTCTACACACAAGGTGAACTAAAAGGTCACGGCAAGGGAAGTTGTGGCGAGGCGGGAATCATCCTCTGGAGAAACCCGGATCGCGTTGTCGGAGCCGACGTCTTATTCATCGCGAAATCTTCCCTGCCCATTCGCCGATCGCCCGACGGCTATCTCGAGACGATTCCGGACGTCGTGATCGAGATCACGAGCAAAAACGACACGAAAGATTACGTGGCCAGAAAGACGGCCGACTACTTGCAGGCCGGAGTCAAACAAGTTTGCATCGTCGACCCTTTCACAAACACGATTACCGTGCATGCGCAGGGCAAGCAGCCCGTCGTCCTGACGAACGGCGATGTCTGGCGGCTTGAGCCGTTCATACCAGGGTTTAAACTTGCGTTCGACGACATTTTTAAAGAGTGAGTTGTGGATTTCAGATGCGGATGAACAGCTTCCGCCGATACATCCAGTAGCACATCAGCCAGAGTGCCGTGACGACCGCAACCATCGCCAGCATGTGCAAGTAAATGGGGTCGCCTTCACGCACGTGATAGAGCGGGTTGTCTTCAGTCGGCGGCATCACGTCGAGCAGCAGATACACGTTGGAAGTCGCCCCCTCGGTGATCCATGACGTGAAATAGCTCGCGTGCGTCTTGACGGTCTGCTCGATCCAGCCTTCGAACAGCTCTTTAACGCAATAAATTGCGATGGAGTTCATGCCGACGACAATTCCCGCAAACGCCCAGAATTTGAGCCTGGTAACGTCAATCACGTAAAAGAACGCGGCCAGAAAGATGATGGCCCAGCCCGTGCTGAAGAGCGTCCAACTCGGGGTCCAGATACGCTTCACAATCGGGCAGACGCCCAGCCAGTTGAGCAGCCAGCCGGCGGCCAGGCCGATGACTCCCCAGATGAGAAACACGAGCACCTTGCGATTGTTGCTGCGATCGCTGCGCAGGTACTCGCCCGCAATCAGACCGAAAATCATCGTCGCCAGCGACGGGATGAAACTCAGCGTGACGTATCCGCCGCCATTGGCTTGAAATGGCTCGCTGCGCGGAAAGAGATTCAGGAACCACTGGTCGAAAAAGTGGGCCGGATTGGTGTTCTTGTTCCAATGAGCGGCAAAGCCGTCGAGATACGCCACGGCTTTGTTCGCGGCGAAATCAAAGTTGGAACCCGGCAACGGCCATGCTGCAAAGAGTGCCCAATAGCCAGCGAGAATGACA
>JBFWYF010000475.1:0-6038 GCA_050186685.1 Pirellulaceae bacterium | reverse complement strand
CGATGGCTCCAGGTGGCATGGACTTGCTGACGGTCGTGATGCACGAACTGGGACATCTGTTGGGTCGCGAACATACCGAGCACGGCGTGCTGCGTCCGACTCTGGCAGCCGGCGTGCGGGAAGGAACGCTCGATGAAGAACCGTCTGCGACGATCTTTCAAGCGATCGACCAACTGTTCAGCGATCCAGGATTCATGGGAGATCCAGTGTTGCTCAAGGACACTCAAAAGGTGCGCACTCCACGCGACAAAGACGCGAAGGTCAAGTGACGATCGGGGTAACCTTGCGAGCGTGTAATAGTCGAATGGTGCGCCGTCCCTTCACTACCCCTCCACCGGGGAGGGTCGCGGGCGAGTCTCTCGCCGGCGGGGAGGGCCGGAGCGGCTCGCCCGAAGGATGATCACGAGCACGAGCAAGCACCATGAGGGTGATAGATTGCTCAGTGTTGTCAATCAGCGTTCGCTCATGGCCCCAGCTCATCGTCGATCTCGGCGGCGTCGAGGTTGGAGAGGGGGCGTTTAGTTGTTAAGCTCAGATCGCACTCAAGGATTCGTCTCTTTTCATCGGAGTAGCCA
Source organism: Pirellulaceae bacterium (assembly GCA_050186685.1). Taxonomy (GTDB): domain Bacteria; phylum Planctomycetota; class Planctomycetia; order Pirellulales; family Pirellulaceae; genus CAZFLF01. The sequence goes on along the minus strand of JBFWYF010000475.1, from coordinate 5,463 downwards.
TGAGATACTCGAATTTTTGCGTGCTTCCCGTTGCATCTACCTTGCTGCTGGCCGCGAGTTGGGTGCCGCCACTCGACGCGCAGACGCCAGTAGAGGCCGAGCTCATCACGGGCGGACGCTCGGCGCTGAACCTGTCGGGGGCGGAACTGATCGTACGAGCGGCCCGGCAGAAAGCCGAATCGATGAAACTCAAGGTCAACATTGCGATTGTGGACGACGGTGGGCACTTGCTGTCGTTCGCTCGTATGGACGGCGCGAGGCCAGCTAGCGCCTATACGTCTTTGACCAAGGCCGTGACAGCCGCGACCTTTCGTCAGGCGACCGGCCCACTCCCTCCGAACAGCGAGCCAGACGTGCTGCTCAATCTGAGCCTCCAAAACGCCGCTGCAGCCAGCGGCGGGAAACTCACCTCGCTCAAGGGCGGAGTGCCCATTGTCATCGACGGCCAGGTCATCGGCGCAATCGGTGTCGGCGGCGGCACCGGAGAGCAAGATGCAGAGATCGCCACGGCCGGCATTCAAGAGTTGCTGACCCGGCTCAAGAAATAGTAGGCCGCTACGTGTTACCCGTCAGGCGCATCAAACAGAAGAACCGCACCGCCTGGCACCTGCCGCAGCCACTCGCTCCAGAAAGCGGGCTTGGTCCCGGGGCTGCCACCACGCGGGAAAGCACCACGAAGGACTCGAAGAGCACGAAGTCGATTCATCCTGGGCCAGGGGGTAGCATGCCGCCACTTTTCACAGCCCGCGGATGATGTATCTCGAACCAGAGACCAACCCACTCGCTCCGACTACGCAGCTCCGCTCGTATGGGGACTTCAAACTCGGTCCGCGGGCCCTGTATTGCCAGGGACATGCCTTCCATTTGCTCAAAGAGCTGCAGTTGCCATTCACTGGTCGGGTTCCTAACCCCGGTGTGTCGCTGGGTTACTGGCAACGCAACAAGTATCGCCTGCCGGCCACCATGACAGACAGAGGAAGCAACTGTGTAATCTCGGTCTCAACGCAAGATCTTGATCCTGAGATTCTTGAAGTGTACGACCATTCCAGGGTCGTGCAATTGCAATTGCACCATGCCCTTATCCAACTTCCGCTCCGCCGGGAGATGCTCCGTAAACTCGGACGCGGGTTTGCCGTTGATCGAGAAGCGGAAGTTGCTGCCGCTGACCACCACGTGAACCTGGTTCCAGCCGAATTGCTGGATATCGTCGAGCGTCACAGCGCCTTCCAGCGGGGTCACCGTCGGTTTGTCGTTTTCGTCAATCACCAGATGGTCACCACGGTAACAGGCGTGTTCGCGCCGGCCGGGTGTGTGGAAATCCCACGCGCCGAGAACTTCTTTGCCGGTTTCGATGTCGCCAATGTCTACATGATAGGCCTGGAAATCCCGTTTGCCAGTTTCGTCCCTGCGCGCGCGAATGTTGACGCCGCTGTTCCCTTTGCCCGGGAAGCGGTAGCTGAACTTGAGTTCGAAATCCGCAATCTGCCTGTTCCTGTCATAGACCAGATAACTGCGTCCCTTTTCTCCCCGGCCCACAATCATCCCGTCTTGCACCGTCCACGCTTTCGCGGCCGTGGGCGAACTAACGGACCAGCCATCCAATGTCCTGCCGTCGAACATCGACTCAAATCCGGCTTCGGCGTCCGCTTCGGCTCCGCTTCCGCAGGCGGTCATCCAAAGCAAGGTGATAAAGGCTGCCCCAACCCGAGTGCACGAAATGCAGTTCATTTGATTTTTCCGAGCTCTGACAAGTAATGAATCAAATCCAACAATTGCGTTTCCGCAAGCAGCGCCGTAATTCCTGACGGCATCAAAGTCCCCAGCATCCACTTCTCTTCAATGTGCTGCTCCTCGTTTTCCGCGGGTCCCGAAACTGATTTCTCTTAATTCCGGCCCGGTAAGTTCTTCTCGGACATAATGCCAACCAGACCTGCGTTCCCATATCGCCACAAATGTGACGACCAGGAATGTGCGGGATGGTGGTCCGTGCGGTGAGATGCGTTGCGTTCTTCTACGCCGCGTTGCCGCGTGGGGCGGGGTCATTTCTCCGGCCGATGCCGATGGTTCGGGTCCCGGACCATGTCGCGTCGCCATGCGTGATTCTGCGGAGTTTCCCGCGGTGCGACAAGTGTCCAGTTCACCCGGCGAAGGTTTTGCGGAGATGAGAACCGTAGTCGGGAGAGCGAACCCGGCGGTGGCGGCGTCGCCCTGGCGACCGCCCCGCCCCAGGTCCGCTTTACGGCCCAAGCGGAGACCGAGTTGTACGCACGAAAGCGCAGCCGGCTTTCCGTGCGCCACGCGAGCGGCGATCGCGTCGTGGCGATGCTCGAGATCGTTTCGCCGGGCAATAAGGCGAACCGCCACGCGCTGCGGCCGTTGGTCGTCAAATCGCTGGAATTGCTGGCCGCCGGCATTCATCTTCTTATCGTCGACCTGTTTCCACCGACCCCTCGCGATCCAAAGGGCATCCATGGAGCGATCTGGTCGGAGATCGAGGACGACGGTTTTCAACTCCCACCGGATCAACGGCTGACGCTGGTGGCCTATTCGGCGGGGGAGTTGAAGCGGGCATTCATCGAACCGGTGGCGGTGGGCGGCAGGCTGCCAGACATGCCGCTGTTCCTCGATCCCGAGCGCTACGTGCCCGTCCCCCTCGAACAAACCTACACTGCGGCCTTCCATGCGGTGCCGAAGCGATGTCAGGACGTGCTGGAGCCGTCAGGACTTATAGTTTGACCGCGCCTTGCGTGCAGGGAATCTCCTCGAGTCCCCCTTGCGATATACAAGCTTGGCCGTCTCTGCCAGCGGCAGGAAGCTGGCCGCGGCCTGTCGTCGGACAAGTGACATCATTGCGACTTCTGACATCCATTGGTGGGATTTCACCACCGAGGAAATGAAAGTCCTCTCGTCCAGTGATAAACACGTAATTCAAGGTCTGGCCATTTCTCCCGATGGCCAGTTCATCGCCACTGGCAGCGATGATCACGCCACCCGACTCTGGGACGTCCGTGCCGGCAACGAGTCGGTTCTCTTTACGATGGAACGAGCGTCGATTCATTCCCTGGCCTTCTCCCCGGATGGCCGGATTCTGACGACCGCACATAACCTTGAGACGGGGACGAGCACGGTGCGCCAGTGGGACGTCCGTCGAGGCGTCTCGCAGTCCTCTGGCTCCGAATTAAAGTACTGCGTAGCCGGAATCGCGTATGCGCCCGACGGACAGACTTTGGCCGTGGCTTGCGATGATCAGTTGGTGCGCCTGTGGAAACTGAGCGCCGTTCCGGAGTTTGCCTCGCTGCCGGGACACCTCCCAGAAGCCTGGGCAGTCGCCTTTTCCGCAGACGGCAGGCTGGCGTCCGCCGGCGATGACCACACCATCAAGCTCTGGGAACCGGCAATGGGGCAAGAGCGAGCCAGGCTGGAGGGGCACGGTTCGCTCGTTAGCCATGTAGCTTTCTCTCCGGACGGGCGCTGGCTGGCTTCGGCCAGCTACGATAACACGGTCAAGTTGTGGGACGCCGACACCGGCGAGGTGCAGGCCACGCTTCGGGGACACACCCAGGCGGTCCGCTGCGTCGCCTTTTCCCTGGATGGTCGAATGCTGGCCTCGGGGGGCAAAGACCGCGTGGTGAAATTATGGGATATTACGTCGTGCCGCGAGTTGCCGCAGCTGTCCGGGCATAGCGATCAGGTCCGCTGCTTGGCATTTGCCCCGGACGGCCGGACGCTGGTCTCGGCCAGTGCCGACCGCACGATACGGTTCTGGGATACGGCCACCGGCGAACAGCGCAGGCAACTGGAGGAAACGGGCGCGGTATGGTCGCTGGCCTTTTCTCCGGACGGCCAGATGTTGGCCTCGGGCAACAAGGACAACATCATCAAGCTTTGGGACGTCGCAACTGGCAAGGAGGGAAGAGTTCTTTCTGGTCACGCGGGTGGGGTTCGCTCCGTGGCCTTCACGGCCGACGGACGGTCGTTGGCGTCCGGCAGCGAGGACCGAACGATTCGGCTGTGGCAACCGTCGACGGGCCACGAGCTGCTTTGCCTCAAGGATCAACCGCACGAGGTGAACTCGGTGGCTTTTTCCCCCGACGGACAGACGTTGGCCGCAGCGATGCACGACGGAGCGATCCGTCTCTGGGCCGCGCCCCTTGAGGGAGGCAGTGGTCATGGGAATCCCTGACACTGTTCGTTGTCCGGGAGCGCCTTCCCTCCCCTGGGTCCGCACGGATGCGTTCCCCAGCTTCACGCGTGCTATGCGCTGCTCCGAATCCCTGTCGTCCCTCCCGCCACACTTCGTTTTCTTCGCTAGGCGGTACCACGCTGCGTTCCTGTTTCGCTCCCGCGTCGCGGAACGCGACGACGCGGGCCTGAGGTTGATAGCCCGGTATCCTCTTCCGGGAATAAGTCGTGGAAACGGCAGGGCCTCCCAAGTTCCTGGACGAAGCGAGGATGGGTACGGCCTCGGCGCCGAACGGTACTCGTCCTCGCGTCCCGCGGCTGCAGACTGAACGATTCGACAGGCATTGGGTTCTCAATGACCGAGTCATTCTCGACTCATCGACACATTTCAGCGGCGACGAAAGCCTGTCGCTCATAGGCGTGGATTCCCAAAGTCGTGAGTACCGCACGTGGTGGTTCAGTTCCCTAGGACACCGCAATTCGACGCGCGGCAAGTGGCAGGTGGGATGCCGCGACTCGTACTTTCTCGTTCCAGACCGATCCGGAAGAGGGCCGTGTGTCGCGCACCACGCTCCGGCTGATCAGCTCGGATCAGCACGAGTGGCAGATTAAGGTGACGGATACAACCGGAAGTTGTATTTCGACTGCATCATCACCGCAACTCGGCGCGAACCTCACGGTGCGTGAAGTCGCGGAGCCAGTGATGAATGACCAGTATTTGCTGGGCCGCGCGGTGGCATCTCGGAGTGAGCAGTGGATTGACCCATCAACCACTCGGTCTTACCTTACTCATTTATTGCGTCTACGCAGTTTCAGGAGGTAAGCGTGTCGATTCGAGACAGTCTGGCGATGCAACTGCGAGGGGCGTACGGCCTGATTCGCCGCGCGGCGCAGGCGCGGTTAGCGGATACCGATGCGACCGTCGATCAGGTCGTGATCATGACACTACTGGCCGAAGAGGATGGTTTGACGCAGAAGGATCTTGTTGAGCGGGCATTCTCCGATCCGAGCACCGTGCGGGCCATACTCGTGTTGCTCGAGCAGCGGGGATTAGTGCGCCGCGAAGTGTGCGACGAGGATGCTCGGGCGCGGCGCGTGTACCTGACGAGCAAAGGGCGGCGGCAACAGAAGTCGCTCGTCCGTCGTTCACACATTGGCGATGCAACTCGACTCGAAGCGCTGTTTGACGGCGACGAATTGCGGTTACTGCGTGGGTTTCTGCAGAGGATCATTGACGACAAGCTGGCCGTTGTGAATGCGACTTCGCAACACACCTCCACC
>JBFWYF010000474.1:0-6040 GCA_050186685.1 Pirellulaceae bacterium | reverse complement strand
GCGGAAGGAACAGTCCATCGGTACGCGCGAAGCCGAGCGGGAACAGGCCGTGCGAGTGGCCGAGCTCGAGAAGGAGCAGGTGATCGGCGAGAAGCAGGCGGCCTTCGAGCGCGAGTCGCAGGTGAAGGCAGCCGAGCAGCAGATGCGTATCCGCGTGGCCGTGGCGGACGCCCAGGCCATCGAAGGCGAAAATGAGGCCCAGGCCAAGATCGCCGCGTCGCAGGCCGCCCTGTCGGTCAAGCGCGCGGAGGCGTTCCAGCTGGGTGAAAGCCGCAAGAAGGAAGCCGAGGCCGCGGTACTTGAGGCCCAGAACCGGGCGCTGGCCAAAGCGGCCATTGCCCAGGCGGAACGCGTCGAAGCCGAGGAACGCGCCAAGCTCGAAGCGCCTGCCAAAGCCCAGAAGGCCAAGGTGCTCGTCGATGCCGACGCCGAGGCCGAACAGATCCGCATTCGCGCGAAGGCGAATGCCGACGCCATTTTCGCCCGGTTGGATGCCGAGGCACGCGGTCAGTACGAGATCCTGGCCCGCAAGGGTGAAGGTCTGCAGCGGATCGTCGAAGCGTGCGGCGGTGCCAAAGAGGCCTTCCAGATGCTGATGCTCGAACATCTGGACAATCTGGCAGACGCCTCGTCCAAGGCGATCTCGAACATCAAGTTCGACAAGGTGGTGGTCTGGGAAAATGGCGGCAGCAACGGGCGCAGCTCAACGGCCGACTTCTTGAGCGGCATGGCCAAGTCGCTGCCGCCGATGATGCAGGTCATGCGCGATATCGGTGGAGTCGAGTTCCCCGATTCGCTCGTGAAGTTCACCGACGAGCCGGCTGCGGCGGCCAAGAAAGACGGCAATGGCTCAATCCCCGAACTGAAGACCAAGTGACGCACCACGCGAAGCCGGTCGGGCACGTGCCCGGCCGGCACTCGTCCCGGCCCCGCCCAACACGTCATCGCAACGGCGACTCCGCGGATTCAAAGTAGCCGGTCGTCTCGCTCCCCGGTGCCTCCGGATCGATCGACTCGTATTCCGTCGTGGGAAACGACACGGGCGGCGGCGTGAACCAACGCCGTACCCACCGCGCGAGGTGGGGGCCCGTTAAACCGGCCACGATGCCTGCCATCAGTGTCGCGACGATCCAACTCCGCAAACTGACTTGGCATCTCCGCTTCGAGTGGGATCTGGAGGTGTGCACGCCGCATCCTTGGGGATTGGGAGCCCGTCCAGTTCCCAGCTGGACAGTCGATCGAACACGTGTAAGATGACCTCGGGCTGTGCCGTTAGGAAGGCGAAATGACCGAACATGTAGAAATTGACGGAGTGCGTCTGCATCTCAGCCGTCCCAACGACAATCAGGGGCGGTGGATCGGGCAGGCGGAAATCCTCCATCAGCTGCTCGCATGCTGGCTGGTGGTCGACGATCAGGATCTTCCCTTATCGCCCCGTCTGGTGGGATCTCCCGGCATTGGCAAGACGGCGCTCGCCATGGCGGCGTGCCGCGAACGCCGGCAGGAGCTGTACATTTATCAGTGTACGGCCGATACGCGTCCCGAGGATCTGCTTGTCACACCGGTCTTGGCCGAGAGTGGACGCCTTGCGTATCACGCGTCGCCGTTGGTAACCGCGATGATTCGCGGCGGTGTCTGCGTGCTGGACGAAGGCAACCGTATGAATGAAAAGTCGTGGGCCAGCCTGGCTCCGCTGCTGGACCACCGGCGGTACGTCGAGTCGATCGTCGCCGGGTGTACAATTCCGGCTCACCGCGACTTCCGCTGCGCGGTGACAATGAACCAGGACGAATCGACGTACGAGATACCGGATTACATCCTCAGTCGTTTGCAGCCTACGTTGCAGGTCGGCTTTCCCAATCGTCAGGACGAAAAGAGAATCCTGGAATATCATCTTCCGTTCGCCGAGCCGGAAATGCTGGCGATGACGGTCGACTTCCTGCAACAGTCGCACGAATTGAAGCTCGATTTTTCTCCTCGCGACGGCATTAACCTGCTGCGCTATGCCATCAAGCGGCTGGCGCAGTCGCCTCAGCATCCCGTGGCACGGGACGCAGTATGGCGCGAGGCACTGCTTAAGTGCCTGGGCGACGATGCCGCCGATCTGAACGCGCTCGCGGAACGCAAGTCCCGGACGCTGGGCGGCGACATGGTACCTCTCGGCCTGGGCGATTTCTTCTTCGACCCGCGCGATCCGCTGCATCCGGACCGCGAAGACGAAGAGGACGAGGAATGACACCACCCGTCTAGCCGCGGGCGACGCGGCTTCTAGCGAACGAAGTGCGGTCATGCATTCCGAGGTTTTGCAACTGGGGCAGCGCATTACGCTGGTTCCGATCATCCACGGCAGTGCCGACGTGGCATTGGCGCTCCGCCGCCTGATGCTGGCGCGCCGGTTCGACTGCCTGGCGGTTCCGTTGCCGCCCTCGTTTCAGCGCGATGTCGAGTCGGCGGTCGAGCGGCTGCCGACGCCGGCCGTGGTCCTGCAACGTGAGCTGCCGGTGTTCAACACCACGTGGGAGCCGGCGGCCGACGGCACCGACGCGCATGAGGATCGTCCGTTGACGTGCAGCTATGTGCCGATCGATCCGGTGCAACCGGTCATCGCGGCGCTGCGCTCGGCGATGGGAGAGCGGATCGCGCGACGGTTCATCGACCTGGAAACGAACCGCTACGAGCCGTTGACCGCATCGCTGCCCGACCCGTATGCGCTGAAGACGGTGCCCTTGGAACGATTTGCCGCGGCTCTACTGCCGGCGATTCCACCGCTCACGTCGCCACAGCCCCAGGCCCGAGTCCAGTGGATGGCCGCTCGGCTGCGCGAGCTGGCGCATTCCTTCCAGTCGGTGCTGTGCTTGTGTTCCGTGTTGGAGTGGCCTTGGATTCGCGCCGCTTTCCAGGAACAGTCGGCGCAGCCCGAGCCGGTGAATCAGGTCGAGCCGGAGGACGTCGACGAAGTCGAGACGCACGCCGTCGACCCGCGCACGCTGCTCTTCCTGTTCGGCGAGTTGCCGTTCGTGACGGGATTGTACGAACAGGCGCGCCAGGAATTGGACGACGACGAAAACCTGTCCATCGATGGCGTCAAGGAACTGCTCATCGCCGCCCGCGATCGTTATCGTGCCGAATTCCATCGGCGAGCGCGCCAGCTGACGCCGCTGCTGCTGGGTCAGTGCCTGAAGTACGTTCGCAATCTGTCGCTGATCGAGCGACGGATGACCCCTGATCTCTACAGCCTGGTGATCGCGGCCAAGCAGGTCGGAGGGGATCCGTTCGCCCTGCATGTCGCGGAAGTCGCCCGGGATTATCCGTATGGTGGCGACCGCGGACATCCCCAGCTTCGCATGGGCATCGAGCGCGCTCGGCTGGCGGACGGCGAAGTCGTCGCGATGGTCAACCGCCTGCCGGGTCCCGCGATAACCTGGCGCAGCTGCGATTTACAGCGCCGGCCGCAACGGGATGATGCAACCCGTTGGAGCCAGCGTTGGAATCCGTTCACACAGTGCAGCTGGCCGCCCGAAGACGAGCTGATCGAGAATTTCCGTTCGCACGTGTTCGACCGAGCCCGCGCCATTATGGGAGCGGATCTCGTACGCACCGAGAAGTTCACGACCAGCATCAAGGACGGTGTCGACATCCGCGAGACGCTGCGGCACTGGTACGACGGTGACATCTATGTCAAGGTGCTGCCGCCCAGCCGCGGGCGGCTTGACTGTGCCGTCATGCTGTTCGACCATCCCGCGGACCCGCGAGACTATCCGTGGCGCACAACGTGGTTCGCGGAGCACGAAAATGAATCCACGCTGGCTTTCTACGCCACCGATTTTCGACGCGAGTTGGTCGGACCGGGGATCGGTGTGGCGACGTACGGCGGCGCTCTGTTCCTGTTTCCGCCGGTTCCGATCCCCGACATCTGGAGCGACCCGCGGCTGGATTTTGCCGAGAACCTCGAGGAACGGTTATTGGCCGCAGCGTGCCTGCATGCGCGTTGCCCGCACATCGCGATTGTCAGTGCGCTGCCGCCGGGGGCCGGCTGGCGACGTCTTGCGCAGCGGTTTCGTCGCAAGCTCGTCCACGTCCCGTTGGGACAATTCGGCGATTCGACAGTTCAGCAACTGCGGCTGTTGCACGTATTAAACGGCAAGTCAGTGCGGAGCTATGCCGCCCACTTCATCCGTCGCGCGTGATCGAACCGATCGGCTACTCTTGAATGGTCTCCTTGACCTTCTGGACGAAGTGCGGCGTCTTGCCGCCCTGGTTCAGTTCCTGAGCCTTTTTATCGGCTTGCTTGCGCTGGCTATATTCGTAGAGGGCCACCCGCTTCAAGGACTGATTAAAAACACCCCAGAAGAGCTTGACGCGGACTTCGACGGGCTCTTTCTTGCGGCTCTTTCGGGGGGTCGCTGCAGCTTTCTTGGCGGGCTTTTCTGTTCCACCCGCCCGCTCCGCCTGTTCCGCCTCTTCCCGTAACTGCAAGCGATTAAGAACCTTGCGCGCCATGGGTGCCTGCTCACTTCCCGAAAACCACCCCCCTAGAACCGCATTCCCCCGCGGGGAACGACCGACTGGCTTCCCATCATAGCGATCCGGTCGATCTTTCGCCAGAAGGAGCTGAGGCGTAGCGGAAGTCGCCAGACGCAGCATCAGTGGCGTCGTAAGACTTCCCTGATTCAAGGGAGAGACGAAGCGGGTGGCGCGTTCGACTACCCCGAACGTACTGCGGCCATGCCTATGCGTTTAGCAGGCTATTCGCACACCGCGTTGCGAGGAAGAGGCCCGCCTCCTCAGCGTGCCTTCACCCATAGAAACGGCCGCTCTGCTTCGTCAATGCGCAGTTCACTCGTCAGTTTCGCCTGATAAAACACGCGACTCAGCACCTGCTGATAGGTGTCCACATTCTTCGTGTGCGAGACGATCGCGGACGGGAGGTCGATCCCCTTCTTTGCCAGGGACTCCTGGTCGAACAGGATGGGCATTTTGATACGAGGCTGGATGGCGGCCAGCACGTCCGGCAACTTCTGATTCGTAATCGTCACCTTCAGCGACTCAAACAGTGCGGGAGCTACTTTGGCCGGGATCTCCTGCGGCGGCCATCCCACGGGCCACGACTCCTGCGCTTCGTCGACTCCACAGATCAGCAACCGGACTTGCCCACCGGAAGCCTTCTCGGGTCGAAAGACCAGGCCCAGCGGCCGCAACACGGCCGCCAAAGCTGTGCCACTCGCCAAGGATTGCACGTCGTCCTGACAGATCCCTCCCGCTCGAAACGCAGCCTTCCCCGACTCGGTCACCGCAAAGGGAACTCCCAGCGATTGAACGATGTCGCGGGCCACATCCCCGGCCCGGCGATCTCGGCTGGCACATTCCACTCGTCGCGCCAATTGATCATGGAACGCCACGAGTTGCTCATCGGTCAGTGCGTACGCGCCGACCTTCGCGCCGGGCGCTTCGGCACCCTCATCACGAAGCTTCTGGATCCAGGCCGCGAGCCGCGATCGGTCACTGATTCCGAAGTCCCCGCCTGGAACGACGAGCCGGTTACGAGCCGTCAACAGGCCGGTCACGTGATAGCGCGGCTGCGACGCCGTCCCCGTCTGTTCGATGGCCGGACGATCCTGAGAACCCGCCTGTCGGATCCGTAGCGAGGATTCCCCAAGCCGCGCAAAAAGCTCTAACCAGGTTTGCGCCCCTGTAAGAGGAAACCCCGGTTCGGTAGCGAGTTCAAACTCAATCGGTGGTGCACCGCACGCCTGTCCCATACCCAAGGACAGCCCGGCCAACACGGCCCACCCTAGCCATTGCCGGACACCCTGTGCCCGGAAGCCATGCTTCGCCATCGTGTTTTCTCGCCCCATCCAAGCTTTTCCCACGGCTAAGTCGCGCGGTGATTCTGCAGCCGTTCCGTCGCGGCTGGCCATCCCGATTATACGTCAAGGACCCGCGTCCCCCTGTCAACCTGACCCAAAAACAAGCGGCGTCGCTCCGGATAGGCCTTGCTCACTTGACGCAATCGCTATGCTGGCCATCGGCGGGCACGCGA
>JBFWYF010000473.1:0-6066 GCA_050186685.1 Pirellulaceae bacterium | reverse complement strand
GAAAATCGGCCCCCGCCTCCAGCAGCGCGTCCACAACGTCCACGTTGCCCTCGGCCGCCGCCCACATCAACGCGGTCTGGCCCTTATCCTCCCGGGCGTTCACATCAGCGCCGCGAGCAAGCAATAACGCGACGTGGCTCAGCCGCCCTGTCCGTGCCGCCGTCATCAAGGCCGTTTCGCCACCGGGCAACGTCGTTCGCGGATCCGCTCCGGCATTCAGCAGCCACTCAACCATCCGGCCATTGCCATTCATGCACGCGATCGAAAGCGGGGCTACTCCGTAGCGGTTCGTCGCCTGCGCGTTCGCACCGGCCTTTAACAACCGCTGCGCGAGCTCGTCATCATCGTGGTAGACCGCCCAGTGCAGTGCGGTCATTCCATCGGCCTGTGGAGCATTCACCGAAGCAGAACGCTCCAGCAGCGTACTCACCGCCACTTCATCGCGCCGCTCGGCGGCATCCGCCAGCGGGCTCTCATCCTTCCCTGTGGCAACTGCTGTCGAGGCGAGCAGCAGCGTGGTCCCCAACCAGGCCATGAGACGCATGGGCTTCTCCCGTTCCGTTACGAATATCGATATGGACGCCCAGGTTCAGCTGGCCCTCACGCGGCCGCGGGCTCGAACAGCCGGTCGACCATTCCATCACTGTCCGCGAACGTGTCCAGGTGCACGCCGACTTTGTCCAGCAGCGTAACGTGCAGGTTGGCGAGCGGTGTCGCCTGCTCGTAACGCAAATGCCGGCCACCCTGCATCTTTCCGGCGGCGCCTCCAGCCACCACGATCGGCAGATTCGTGTGGTCATGCAGATTCGGATTCCCCATACCGCTGCCGTACAGGTACAGAACGTGGTCGAGCAGCGTGCCATTCCCCTCCGGCGTTTGTCGCAGCTTCTGCAGGAATTCGGCAAAGAGGGAAACGTGAAACTGATTGATCTGCGCCACCTTGGCGATCTTCTCGGGATCATTCCCGTGGTGCGTCAAGGGATGGTGGGGATCGGTCACGCCGATTTCCGGATAGGTCCGGTTGCTGGTTTCGCGCGCCAACTGGAAGGTAATCACGCGCGTGACATCGGCCTGGAGGGCCAGCCGCTGCAAGTCGAACATGAGCCGGGCATGATCGGCATACGAGGCGGGGACGCCCACCGGCCTGTCGAGGTCGGGCAATGCCTGATCCGCCGTGCCTTTCTCCGCGCGCTGGATCCGCTGCTCGACATCCCGGACGGCGTCCAGGTATTGGCTGACACGATCCCGATCGCGTGCCCCCAGGGTGTTGCGCAGCCGCGTGAAATCGTCGATGACGGAATCCAACAGGCTGCCGCGGCTGCGCAGCGCCGCGCGGCGATCGGCGGCGCTTCCCCCCTCGCCAAACAGCTGTTCAAAGACCATGCGCGGATGCGCTTCGGGTGGCAGGGGGGTGGTCGGCGACGACCAAGACAGGCAGTTCTGGTAGACACACGCGTACCCGTTGTCACATTGCCCCACCATGGCGGCCAGGTCCATGGCCAGTTCCAAGGAGGGAAGCTGGGTGTCGCGGCCTAGCTGCTCGGCCGCAATCTGATCCACGGTCGTGCCCAGATAGTAGTCCGTGCTTTCCGTCCGCCTGGCCTTGGCGGCACTGAGGAATGAGGCGTTCGAAGTGGCGTGCGTGCCCGGATAGGCGTTCCGCAACTCCAGGTTGCTGATGATCGTCACCTGATCCTTTACGGGGGCCAGCGGGCTGAGCGACGGAGACAGTTCAACCAGTCGCTCACCGCCGGGAGGTGTCCACCGCGTGATGTCGCAGCCCATCGGAATGTAGACGTACCCTAGCCGGCGAAGGCGGACCGGACTCGCGGGCGTATCGGCCAGCGCGGTCAACGAGGGAATCATCGCGTCCAAGAGGGGCAGTGCCAGGGAGGCCCCCACGCCTTTGAGAAATGTACGCCGTGGCAAATGCCGCTTCGCGATGAACATGTTAAAACTCCTGGAGTGTGCTTGATCCTGGACCGACCAGACGCCCCCGTCCGGTTCGGCCGCCGTGGTCGCTGTTTTACTCGCCAGACGCCTGCGCGGCGGCCGTTTCGGCGGCTCGCATCTGAAACGGAACGCTGCGGGCAATACCGAGAATCAGAGACGAAAAGCGATAGTTGTTATCTTTCGCGTCACGCAACACCGCGCGGATTGCGGGTGCGTCGGAGTAGTCGACACCTCGTCCTAGCGCGAACGTCATCAGCTTCTCGGTCAGTGTGCGCACCAAAGTCTCGGGGCGGCCGAGGAGTGCCTGTTCCAGTCCGCTCGCACCCTCGAAGCGAGTGCCATCGGGCAAGCCGCCCGAGGCGTCGACCGGTTGCTCGTGTTCCCGCTCGCGCCAGCGTCCGACAGCGTCGAAATTCTCGAGACCAAAGCCTACCGGATCGATGAAGTTGTGGCAGGCCGCGCAGGCGGCATGATTGCGATGGGCGGCGAGCCGTTCGCGAACCGGCAAGTGTGCCGCGACCGTATTGTCTTGCAGCGCCGGCACGTTCGGTGGAGGAGGTGGCGGCGGCGTCCCGAGCACATTCTCCAGAATCCACTTTCCCCGGATCACAGGCGAGGTGCGTGTCGCATACGAAGTTACCGATAGAATACTCCCGTGGCGCAGCAGGCCTCCGCGCCGGCTCGCGTCATCCGTCGCGACACGACGGAAGTGGCTGCCATAGACGTGAGGGATCCCATAGTGTCGGGCGAGTCGCTCGTTGAGATACGTGTGCGATGAATCGACCAGCGCCAGCACACTGCGGTCGTCGCGCTGGATCTCCTCGAACAATAGTTCCGTTTCGCGCCGAAATGCTTCCCGCAGGTTATGGTCGAAGTCCGGAAACAAACGTCCATCCGGCACGAACGACTCCAGGTTCCGGAGGTACAGCCACTGATCGGCGAAATTCGTCACGAGCGATTCCGATCGCTTGTCGGCCAACATGCGACGTACCTGCTGTTCCAGCACGTCGGGACGTCGCAACTCGGCACGCTCCGCCACGTCGAGCAACTCGTCGTCGGGAATGCTGCTCCATAAGAAGAACGAAAGACGCGAAGCGAGTTCGATGTCGCTGATCGGGTAAACGGGTGACGTCCCGGCAGCCGGATCCCGCTCGATGCGGAATAAGAAATTCGGATTGATCAGGATGGCGGCCAGCGCTCGTTCGATCCCCGCGTCGAATCCTCCCGCCGCATGCCCCTCGCGGAACAGGGCCAACGGCGCCTGCAGATCCGCGTCGTCGACAGGCCGGCGATAGGCGCGGCGGAGCAGGGTCAGCAGAATCTCCCGCGCACAATCGTCTTCGTCGTCCGGACCTGTCGGCCGGCAGGTGAAGATCCTTCGCCGGCTGGGGGTATCCCCCGTCTGACCGGCTGCGAGAGGGCCGGTGATTGATACCTGGTACACGGCGGGACCCAGGCGGGGATGCCGGTAGAAGTTGTAATGTACGTTCAGCGGCTGCCGTTCCGACTCGAGCAGGGAAGAAGGGCGGGCGACAAACGTTACCCCGAGATCATGTGCCCCGGCAGTGACCGCCAAACGCGTTATCAGATTCGCATCGACGGACCGATCGTCCTGGCCCCGCGGAGGACGCGCGATCGTAAAAGACGCCTGGTGCTGCTTGTCCAGCAATATCTCGAGTTGATGACTCCCGTTCAGCCCTTCCAGTTCATCGTTCCGGTCTCGCATCAGCCAGACCTGAACCTCATACTCCCCGTCCCGCGGGAAATAATGCGGAATGCGCGCTCCACCGCGAGTCCCCAGCGGCAGCCCTTCCACACGATGGAGATCCTGCGTTACGTCGGGGCGGACGCGGAACGTCGTGCTCTCGGCTGCCCGCGTAGGGCTGCCGACTGCCAGACGACTGATCTTTTGTGCCGCCGAAACGTACCGGTTCAGCAGCGTGGGACTGAGTCCCGTGACGGTGATATTGTCGAACCCCTGGCTCGACTCGTCGGCCGGCAGCAGGCTCGTGACGTCAACCGTGAGCTCAAGCAGATCGCGAATAGCATGTCCATATTCGGTGCGCGTCAGACGCCGCAGTGTCTCGGTGCGCACCAGCGACGGCGTGCGCTCAGCCGCCCGATCGAGCCGCGAGGTGAGCCAGGCAAGCACTGCCTCGTAACTGGCTTCGTTGGGTCTCGATCCGGTACCGATCGGAGGCATCTGTCGGGTCGCCAGCTTGCGGACGACGGCTTCCCATTCCTTCGCATGCTGCTCGACGTCCTCTCCAAGGATCGTATCCAGCGCGAGACCGGCTCCGCGATCCGCGGCGTTGTGGCAATCGAGGCAGTTGGCTTCGACGAACTGGCTCAGAACGGCCTTCGAATCGGGCGGATTCCCCGCAACCCCATGGCACGCGCTGCATGCCACTGCCAGGCACAAGAAGCGTGTCATGCAACGGCACGGATGACGCATCACAGACCACCTCCGCCTTCGGGCGCCTCTACGATCCTCGACTCCGCGGTTATCGTAATGCACTTCCGACGCATTCGGAAGTCTCTGGTGCGAGCGTCTCGTGCGAAGCGTGTCATCGGGCCGTCTTACTAAGTGGCTTTACGAACTCTTCACGGATCACCGCTAGCCTCACGCCCAAGTGTCCCATCCTCCGCACTACGAGGTGCATCCGATGCAGTTTCCCCCATTTTCCGCCTGTTATCGATTCGCGGCCTGTATCCTGGTCGCCCTGTGGGCATCTCCTGACGCGACGAACGTGCAAGGGGCGGAGGCCGACTCGGCGGACGTGATCGCAGTGGCAAGTCAACTGCCGGAGCGGCCGCCAGTGACACTCCACAAGATCCGCGTTCTGACGCGAGCCGATTCGGCTGTCGAAGAAAGGAACCAGGTACAGGGCAACTCGCTGCCAGGAAAAGAGAATTCGGGCATCGTGCGCAGCCGGCAGTTTCCCGACTTGTACTGGGTACAGAACGACTCAGGCGACGAACCTCGCATCTACCCGATTCACGGAAACGGCGAGGACTATGGCAGCGCCCGATACGCCCAGCAATTGGGGGTGCTGGTTGCCGGCGCGATCAACGTCGACTGGGAAGATATCACGGTCGACGCGTCCGGAAATGTGATCGTGGCCGACGTAGGCAACAACCGTAACGACCGACGCGACCTCGTGCTGTACGTCATCCCCGAGCCGTCGCCGCAAGCTGGACGGACGGCATTTCTGCGGAGGTACTTTGTGCGCTATCCGGAACAACAGGCATTTCCCCCGGATCGAGAACACTTTGACTTCGATTGCGAAGGCGTGTTTACGATTGGCGACGCCATCTATTGCTTCAGCAAGAATCGCAGCAATCGGTGGACGACGCTGTACCGTCTGGATAACCCTCGTCCGGACGAGGTCAACACCCTGACGAAGCTCGAAACGGTCGATCTCCACGGGCAAGTCGTCGGCGCGGATGCTACTCCGGATGGAAAGCGGCTGGTGGTGATAACGTACACAGCGATTTGGCTATTCGAACGCGACAGCCAGGAACAGCCGTTCTTCACGGGCCGGGTTTCGTGGGCACCGTACCAGGCAAACCAGGTCGAGGCGGTCTGCTTTGCGGACGCCAACACCCTCAAGATGGTCGACGAGGTGACGGGAACGTTGTACGACGTCCAGATCGCGGATCTTACGCGGATTCGCTGAGCCATCGTCGTCCTCTCGCACTCAAGTAAACGCGGTTCCCATCACCATCGTGTGCCTCAACGGAGTCATGTCATGCAAAGGAGATTGGCCCTACTTTTGTTCCTGGGGCTCGAACTGCTCCTGGTCAGCGCACTAGGGAGTCGGTCTTGGGCTAACCCACCCGGTGTATATCCCCCGGAGGCGGACCTGCAGCAACTGCCGGACGGGGCGTGGACGTGGGTCGTTTTCCCAGACACGCAGTATTACGTCGACCATACGCGCGTCATTCCGCCCAGTCCTGAGATTTTTCAGAGTATGGTCGACTGGACAATCTCCCAGCGAGACAGCCGCCGCGTGCGGCTGGTGTTGCATGTGGGTGACATTGTCGACAATGACACCGTACCGGAATGGACGATGGCGAAACGGATCCTATCGCGGTTCGATAGATCGGAAG
>JBFWYF010000472.1:0-6067 GCA_050186685.1 Pirellulaceae bacterium | reverse complement strand
CGCTGCGTATTCTGGAGCAGCCCACCGTGTTGTTGTGGCCGAACATCGACGCGGGATCGAATCATGTGAGCAAGCTGATTCGGCAGTTTCGTGATCAATGGCAGCCGGACTGGCTGCGTACGCTGATCAACCTCAGTCCAGAAGAATACCTGAAAGTGCTGGCGAACGCGGCGTGTGCCATTGGGAATTCGAGCAGCTTCGTGCGTGACGCCGGGTATTTTGGTACTCCGGTCGTGCTGGTCGGCAATCGCCAGGAAGGTCGCGAGACGGACGCACACGTGGAGCCGACGCGACCGATAACCGACGAGATCGTGGCGGCCGTATCGCGGCAGTTGTTTCACGGACGGTATCCGGCCAGCCGGTTGTACGGTGATGGTTTTGTTTCAGAGCGGATTGCCGAGTGTCTGGCCAATCTGCAACCTTACATTCAGAAGCGGCTGCACTATATCTACGAAGGGGAACCGTCCGTGGCGGGCGACAAGGTAGCCGTGGATAGTCGCGAGCTGAGTGACGGCGAGGCCCTGGAGAGCGTAGCAACATGCGTGTCGTCGGGATCGTAACGGCGCGGGGGGGATCGAAAGGGATACCATGCAAGAATATCCATGTCTTGTGCGGAAAGCCTTTAATTCAGTACACGGCGGAAGCCGCTTTGGCGGCTCAGCGGCTCAACCGGGTCATCTTGACGACCGACGACGAAGAAATCGCCAATGTCGGTCGTCGGTGCGGGCTCGAAGTCCCGTTTCGCCGACCGTCCGAGCTGTCACGTGACGAAACCCCGTCCGTCCCCGTCGTCCAGCACGCGGTGCAGTTTCTGGCGTCGCAAGGCGACCATTACGACGCGGTCTTCCTGCTGCAACCCACCAATCCACTGCGTCAACCACGAGATATCGATGGCGCCATCGATCTGCTGGAGAGGACTGGCGCCGACTCCGTGATCTCTTTTGTCGATGTGGGGGAGAAACACCCGGCTCGCATGAAATTCGTGACTCCAGATGGTCGGGTGGTGGATCCGCCCTTTGCCGAACAATTCGAGGGACAGCGAAGACAGGATCTGCCAAAACTGTATCTGCGCGAGGGATCGGTTTACCTGACCCGTACCCGCGTGCTGATGGAACAGAACTCGCTGAAGGGCGCGGATTGTCGTGCGTGGTTGATGCCTGGAGAGCGGGCCTGCGCGATTGATACTCCCTATGATCTGTGGCTCGCCGAACAGCTGTTGCGCCGCCAAACGACGCTCGCCGAACCGTCGCATGAGGGCTGATAAGTGCATTGTTATCGCCGAGTCGGAGGGAATGTCTCCGGCTGCCATTGGCATCCTCCGCCAACTGGGCGGTGTCCGGTTGGGAAACCTGGATCGGTGCCAGCTGATGAGAGAGGTCCAGGACGCAGACGTGCTCTGGGTTCGGTTGCGCCATCGCATTGACCATCAATTGTTGTCACAGTCATCGCGTCTGAAGGTCATCGTCTCGCCCACCACGGGGCTCAATCACATCGACCTCGCCGCGGCCGCGGAGCGGGGAATTCATGTGCTGTCCTTGCGGGGGGAAGTGGATTTCTTGCGACAGATTCGCGCAACTGCGGAATTGACGATTGGATTGATGCTGGCACTGCTGCGCCATATACCTCAGGCCGTCCAGCACGTCGAGACGGGCGGCTGGTCTCGCGATCTATTCCAAGGGCGAGAATTGTACGGGAAAACTGTCGGGATTGTGGGATTGGGACGGCTGGGAACCATCGTGGCCGGGTACCTGGCCGCATTTGGCGCTCGCATTCTCGCGACGGATCCGCGACCGCTTCAACCCTTGCCGGACTGCGTAAAGCTCGTCGATGCTCGTGAGCTCCTTCGCCAGTCCGACATTGTTTCCTTACACGTGGATCTCTGTGATGCCACGCAAGGTTTCTGGGGCAAAGAACAATTCGAGCAGATGAAGCGGGGAGCGTGGTTTGTGAACACCTCGCGGGGCGAATTGATCGACGAGAGAGCACTCCTGTGGGCGCTGCAGGGCGGCCACCTGGCGGGCGCCGCGCTGGACGTCTTGGCTGGGGAAGACGCTGCCGGCATGGCCATGCACCCGCTCGTGGTCTACGCGGGCGAGCGCGACAATCTGATTATTACGCCGCACCTGGGGGGGTGCACGGCTGAATCGCAGGCGAAGACGGAAGACTTCATGGCCAGCAAATTGCGAGACTTCTGCCTCGCGAGCCGTGATGAATCTTCGGCATCATCGAAAGGGTCACTCTAATGGCGAGTTCCCTACCATTGACGACATCACGCCATCGAGTCGACTCTCCCCATCCTGCCCCGACGGGAACGGTTACCGAGTTGCCCGTCCGCATGTCCGTTGTAATTCGCTGTCGCAACGAGGCGGTCGCTCTCCGAAAGGTCTTTGCGGCGCTGCAAGCCCAACAGTGCACTTTTCCCTGGGAGGTCGTCGTCGTTGACAACGAGTCGACGGACGACACGGCGGAATTGGCTCGCTCGTTAGGGGCCCAAGTCGTGACGATGGCGAAAAATGAGTTCACTTACGGCCGGGCCCTGAATCTCGGAATTCAGCATGCGCGTGGCGAACTGATTCTGCTGCTGAGCGCCCATGCCATTCCGGTGGGAGCCCAGTTCCTGGAAAGGGCGGCGGAGCCATTCGGGGTGCCGCATATGGCGGCTGCCCGATGCCTGATGATCGGCAATCCCGACCAGATTGCCGATTGGTACCAGGCGCGGGATATCCGCTATGAATCGTCCGACGAACAACGCCTGGCAGAGTCCGGTTCCGCGTGGGTTGGCAATTATCCAACCGCGGGATGCTGTGTTCTGCGTCGGAAAGTGTGGGAAGAGGTTCCCTTTGACGAACAACTGGAAGCGAATGAAGATAAACAGTGGGCATCTCAAGTACTTGCGCGAGGGTACACCATTCGCTGTTGTGCCGATGCCGTATGGCTCTATATACGGAAACGTAACGAAACCGCCGAGCGGAATCGACGTCTGCGGGAGCATATCGCGCTGTACAGGATTTCCGGTAAACGACCTCTGACGTGGACTTCCTATTTCGCCCTCGTGTGTCGTGTGGTCTTGGCAGGGCCTTGGGTAGCCGTCCGCCACGTGGTCCAGCATGTCGTGTGGCTGACCTGCCTCGTGACCGTTCCGTGGCGCGCTCGACGGCACACGACGCCGGGCGCATTTCGCGAGTACGATAAGCACAAGTGATCTTCCCTAGGCCGATGCCAGGGCGGATACCAAGACGTCTCGTGTTGCGCGCGTTCGTTAACAAGGATACGGTGTGATGTGTGGGATTGCTGGAATTGCCGGCGCAGGTCTCAATCAGGATGCCCTGCGTGCCATGGTGCATCTCCAGCGGCACCGCGGTCCGGATTCGCAAGGCCTTCATGTCGATGACACGGGTCAGATTGGTCTGGGTCACGCGCGGCTCAGCATTCTCGACTTGTCGGACTCTGGACGCCAGCCGATGTTCGATGCTCGAGCTCGGCGTTGGATCGTCTTTAATGGCGAGATCTATAACTATCTGGAACTCCGCGAGCAGCTGCGCGACTATCCGTTCCGCAGCCGCACCGACACGGAAGTGATCCTCGCCGCGTTCGATCGGTGGGGCCCCGCGTGTCTCACACGGTTTATCGGTATGTTTGCGTTTGCGATCTGGGACGAGCGGGAGCGTAAGTTGTGGATCGCGCGCGATCGATTTGGCGTGAAGCCACTATATTATTCGCAAGGCGACGACGGAACGCTCTGCTTCGCCAGTGAAATCAAAGCGCTGCATGCGGCGGGGACTCCCGCCGAGCCCGATGAAGAGGCGTGGGCCACCTATTTGGCCTTGGGCGCCTACGATCACAGTGAGCGCACGTTCTGGAAGGGGATTTCATCCCTGCCGGCCGGCCACACGATGACCTGGCAGGACGGGCGAGTACGCCTGTCGTGCTGGTACGATCTCGCCGACGCCGTCGGAATGCCTTTGGACGAGCGCGACTTGCCCGCGGTGGAAGAGGAGTATCTGTCACTCCTGACGGAAAGTGTCCGTCTCCGCTTCCGTTCGGACGTGCCGGTGGGAATCAACCTCAGCGGCGGCCTCGATTCGGCCGTGCTCCTCGGTGTCGTGCACCGCGTCCAGGGAGCCGACAGTAACGTGCGCGCCTACACGTTCGTTACCGGGGATGCGCGATATGACGAGCTTCCTTGGGTAACGCAGATGTTACGGCATACTCGCCATCCTTCCATCGTCTGCCCTCTGCGAGCGGACCAGGTGGCGGAATTGGCGGAACAGGTGCAGTACCATCAGGACGAGCCTTATGGCGGATTGCCGACGCTGGCTTACGCCCGCCTCTTCGAGCAGGCGCGGGCCGATGGCGTGCTCGTCCTGCTCGACGGGCAAGGCATGGACGAACAATGGGCTGGATACGACTATTATGCATCCGTTCGGGCGGGTAACGAACCTCCGGAACGCCCGGTAAGCACGGTACAAGGTACAAAGGGACGGGTCACGCGACCTGAGTGTTTGCTGCCGTCGTTTTTATCAATGGCAGGGCCGTTGGGCGCGCCGCAGCCGTTTCCGGATGCCCTGAGGAACCTGCAGTACCGTGACGCCTGCTTGACAAAGATCCCTCGGGCACTGCGTTTCAACGATCGTATTTCGATGCGCGCTTCCGTTGAGCTGCGCGAGCCATTTCTGGATCATCGACTGTTTGAGCTGGCGCTTCGCCAACCGCCGCAAAGAAAAATTGCCGAGGGGCAGGGTAAGTGGCTGTTGCGACGGCTGGCTCGACGCCTCTTGCCTCAGGAAATCGCGGAAGCGCCGAAGCGACCTCTTCAGACGCCCCAACGCGAGTGGCTCCGAGACGAATTGAGCGGCTGGGCCGGCGATTGGATCGAGAACGCGCTGAATGAAGTGGGAGGACGCTGGCTCGACGTGGCCCGAGTGCGAGAGGAGTGGTCCGCGTACCGCCAGGGGCAGTATGATTCGAGCTATCACATCTGGCAGTGGATCGGCATTGGTTTGTTTCACCGTCTGCTGAAGGATCGCTCGGCGCCCATGCCTCTGCCGGCCTGAGCGAGTGATCGTGCCTCTGCCGCCTGCATGCCTGTCGGGCAACCCGTTTCCACAGCGTGCGGGCTACTTGGCTACCCGTAATTCAACATGAGCAATGTCCTCGTTAAATCGGTCGAGATGGAATCCCCCAGTCTTGACGAGCTGCTGCGCACCATCGACTCGCGTCCGACTGCCAGTGCCTACCAGAGCGGTGCCCATGCGCTGCGGAATCTGCGAGAGCGCCTTCGACCAATTCGCGTGGGAATTCTGGCCACGTTTACCGCCGAGCCCCTGATACCATTCTTGGAAGTGGAATCCGCGCGTCTTGGTTTCGCGGCTGACATCTACCAGGGTCCGTTTAACGCGGTCCGCCAGGAACTGCTGGATCCCGGCAGCGGCTGCATCGCACACGATCCGCGTGTGGTGATCATCGCGCAATTGCTCGAGGATGTCTGCCCGCCCCTTGTCGACGATTTTCTCGGTCTGTCTGGCGACGAGATCGATGGGCACGTAACGACTTTGTTGGCTTCGATGCGGGGTGCACTCGAGACGTTTCGTCGTCACTCATCCGCAGCCGTCGTGTTACATAATTTCGCACTTCCCAGCCAGCCCGCGCTGGGCATCGGGGAAGTTTCGGCGGTCCGATCGCAGACCCGGACCATTCGCCTGTTGAACGAAAAGCTCGTCGAGCTAGCTTCGAACTTCCAGGACGTCTATGTGCTGGACTTCGACCGCCACTGCGCGGAAGTCGGCTACCGCCAGTGGCGGCATGAAGAGATGTGGTATACCGGGCGTGCCCCTTTATCTAATCCTATGTTGCCGCAGCTGGCGCGATCGCAGGCGGCTTTTCTGCAAGCGATTGCAGGCTCACCGCGCAAGTGCCTGGTAGTCGACCTGGACAATACCCTGTGGGGCGGGGTTATCGGGGAAGACGGCGTCGCGGGAATTCAATTGGGACATACGTATCCGGGTAACTTGTACCGCGAGGCACAGCGATACATTCTCCAACTGCACCGTCGGGGCGTTCTGCTAGC
>JBFWYF010000471.1:0-6086 GCA_050186685.1 Pirellulaceae bacterium | reverse complement strand
TCCCCCGTTGCCTGGTTTGGATTTGCCGGCCGTTCACACCTTGAGGAACCTGCAGGACATGGACCGCATCATGTCCAACCTGCAGGCGGGCGTGAAGCAGGCTATTGTCGTCGGCGCGGGCTTTATTGGACTGGAGCTTGTCGAGAACCTTGTCCGGCGAGGGATTGCCACAACGCTGATCGAGCTGCAGAATCAGGTCATGCCGCCGTTTGACGCCGAGATAACGACGCCATTGGCGGAGCACATGCGCAGCCGCGGCGTCCGACTGTTGTTGAGCGATTCGGCCGAAGCGTTCGAGCCGGCTCCCTCGGGCATCGCCGTCCGGCTCAAGTCAGGACAGCGGCTGGAGGCGCAGATCGTCATCCTCGGCGTCGGCGTGCGTCCGGAAAACAAGCTGGCCGTCGAGGCGGGTCTCGCCGTCGGACCGCGCGGGGGCATTCGTGTCAACGAACAGTTGCAAACGAACGATCCCGACATCTACGCCGTAGGCGATGCCATCGAGGTGCGGGATTTCGTCATCGGCGAACCGACCCAGATTCCACTCGCCGGTCCGGCCAACCGGCAAGGGCGCCTGGCGGCCGACCACATCTTCGGCCGACCCGTTCGCTATCGCGGCACCCAGGGCACTTCCGTCGTCAAGGTATTCGACCGAACCGCGGCGATGACCGGGGCGTCCGAGAAAACACTGCGTCGTGTGCAGCGTCCCTACCGCAAGGTGTATATCCACCCCGCCCATCATGCCGGCTACTATCCAGGGGCCGAGGCCATGTCGCTGAAACTGCTGTTCGACCCGAGCGACGGCAAGATCCTGGGCGCACAGGCTGTCGGTGGCGCCGGCGTCGACAAGCGAATCGATGTGCTCGCAGTCGCCATCCAGGCGGGACTGTCGGTGTTCGACCTCGAGGAAACGGAGCTGGCATATGCCCCGCAGTTCGGTTCCGCCAAAGACCCGGTGAACATGGCCGGCTTCGTGGCCGCCGGACTGCTACGCGGCGACCACCCGCAGCAGGATATCGACGCACTGCTCGCTCTGCCTCCTGCGGAGCGGCCGTATTTGCTCGACGTGCGAACTCCTGAAGAGTTCAACGCCGGACACATACCGGACGCGGTCAACATACCCGTTGATGTCCTCCGGTCTCAGATCGACAAGCTCCCGCGCGGGCGCGACATCGCAGTCTATTGTCAGGTCGGTCAACGCGGTTATCTCGCGACACGCATTCTGCGGGCGGCCGGCCTGGCAGCATCGAACTTGGGTGGCGGTTACAAGACCTTTCGGCTGTATCAACCCTGACGGACGGCCGGAAGCACCGCGCCCACCGGGTCGATCTGCCGGAGTGTCTTGCCGGATTCCTCCAGCGCCGCGTAGCAGTCCGGCAGATCGAAATACGCCAGGATGTTGGCCGGCAGCGCCGACAGCGGCCAGTCGTATTGCTCGGATTCCGCGATCGCGCTGAAGGCCGTCAGCGCGTGCTTGAGCGTGACGCGCTGGACATACGGTGACAACACGGCAGCCAGGACTCCAGGTAAGGCTCCCCATTGTCTGGCCACCAAATGCACCCGGGTGTGCCCCAGCGAGGCGAGCCAATCCAGCACGCGCAAGACGTCATGCGTCTTGGCGCCGAGATACGGGCGATCAAGCATCAGGCTGTGCGCGGCATAGAAGAAGTCATTGCCGTAGGAACTGTGGAACGATCCTGGAGCGCAGGTCTCCGGTTGCGACTCGCCAATCCCCCGCACATCGCACGTAAATAGCGGTACTTCGGATGGGGCGGCGTACAATTCCCGGAGAAGTGGCTCGGTGCGCAGCTCGTCGTCACTGGACAGATGCGCCACGTACAGTACCGCCTCAGCCGGTCCCTGGGGTGGTCGCGAATAATGCGATTCCTCCATCAGCCGATAGACCGACGCGTGAATTCCGGGTTCCGTGGTGACGGCGTAAGCGATACCGCTCTTCGACGGGTAACCGCGCGAACCCAGATATCGCCAAATGCGGTAGTCGGGTAACTCGGCCCGCGATGGGGGCAGTCGCAGGACCCGGCGAATCGCGGCTGCCAGGGCATCACCACGGAGCGGCTTGCGGCGTGCGGCGAGTTGCCGTGACTTTTCCTGTGTGAAGGAGAACACCGTTCGCGTGGCCGACAGCCGGGCCACCTGCCCTGCCGGCGTACACTGCAGCGTCTCGTCCTTCTCGATGGTCAGCGCCGGTTCGGCGGCTGGTTCGGGCCGGCCCGTGGCCCGCTGGAACCAGCGGTACATCGCCTCCCGATTCTCCTGGGAATATCCATGATAGGTGGGCCCCACGAACAGACCGATGTGGTCCTCCGCGCCCAGCAGACGATAGAGGTGTTGCAACCGCTGGAATGCCTCCTGGCTGCCGCGCACGTCGAAGTAGTCGCGTTCCTTGGCCAGAATCAGTACCGGCTTGGGAGCCATGGCGGCGAGGAAGTCGCTGTGATCAAGTCCCAGCGCGAGCGCCCGGGGCGGACATTGTTCGGTGTCGGCGGGCAGTTCGTTCTCCAGGTTCCTGCGGAACGTGGTTACAAAGCAGGACGGGGCCGCCATGGTCCACCGGCTATCCAGCCCGCACAGCCAGGTGGTCATCGTGCCACCGCCGGAATTGCCGGTGATCCCGACATGACGCGGGTCTACTTCCGGCCGGGTGAGCAGATAGTCCAGCGCTCGGATGCCGTCCCACGCCCGCCACATGCCGAAGAACTCGCCGACCAGGAATTGCTGGTTGCCGCACCGCAGGTGCTCCTGCACGCCGACTCCCACGGTCGATTTCAGGTCTTCGGCGACGTACTGCAGCCGCTCTCCCTGGCCGATCGGATCGAAAATTAGGCAAACGAAGCCCTGCCGGGCCAGTCCCTGCGCAAACGACTGGTAGGCTTCTGCCGCCTTGCCGTTCACGGAATGGCCGCAGGATCCCACGACTCCGGGAAGCGGCTTCGACCGATCCCTCGGCACGTACAGGTTGGCCGTGACGGGAAAGTCGGGCCGGCTCTCGAAGATGACCTTTTCAATCGTATAGGCGTCCCTCTCGACGATGCCGGTCACGCGGGCGTTGAGCGGCGTGCGTTCGGGTTCCGGTCCAAACGAGGCGCGGATCCGGGTCCGGCAGGATTGCACGTACGCCTCGGCCTGCTCCCGCGTCGTCAGCGCCGCCAGCTCGCGGGCTCGCCTGGCCTCGATCCGCCGGACCTGCTCGACAAAGTACTCATGCACCATCCGGGGATAGCGATGGAGCGGCTCGTATTCCGCGGCGGCGAGAATCCCCGGATCGTGTAAGGACCACCAGGCAACTGCGGAGGCCGCCCCGCTCGTACGGATCAGCAAATCGCGACGCGTGACAACGGTGCTCATCGGATGGTGTGGCATGGGAATTCACCGGTTGCTACAGGAAGGAAGCGAAGTGGCAGCGGGCCGAGCATCGAGGCCGGCCATCAAGAGGAGACGTGAAACGGCAGGGCCTCAATGGCCGCATGCCCGGACTTACGAAAGGGGCGGGGCATCGGTTGCGCGTGGCCTTTCGCATCGACCGTGCGACTGCGCAGCACGTATTCCCCCTCGGGTAACGGCGGGAGCAGGACAGCCCAGTGCACCTTCGTCCAGCGCATCGGCCAGCGGGTCGGACGCCCCGTCGCCTCGTCAAAGCCCAGCGTTCCCGGCGGCACGCGCCCGTCAGGGATCGCACCCCAGTCGGTTGGTGACGGCAAGATGGCGGCATCCTGCCACGGCGCTCGTTCGTAATACTTGTCGTCCGCCGGCCATTCCGCGTCGGCTCGTTGGACCCAAACCTGCACCTTCGACAGCCCGCCCTGGCCTACCTGCGCATACCCGGTGACTGCGAGGGGTGCGCCGACGCGGATGGTATCGGGGAGCCACGCCGCGGCAAATGTCTTCAACGGACTGTCGACGTCATTGTTGCCGCCGGCGTACGTGTCGTTGGCGTGCGGGAGATTGGTGAGCACCACGTGCGTAAGCCATTTGATCGACTTGAAGCCGTAGGCTTCGGGGACCACCATGCGCACAGGCCCGCCCCGCGCGGGATCCAGCCACTGCCCGTTCAGCTTGTAACAGAGAATTACCGGCGGGAGATCATCGGGGTCTTCCAGCACTCGCCCCACCGGTAGCGAGCTGCGGAACATCTGCTGGGGATCGTCGTTGTGATACCCGTAATAAAAGACCCGGCGCAGGTCCTCGCGCGGCTGCGTTCGCCAGATTACTTCCCGCAACGGCACTCCTTCCCAAAGTCCCATGCCCAGCGGACAGCCGATATTCAGGCACGTCATCACCTTGGCAAATCGCACCGCGTAGCGCTCGCCAAGTACCTGAAGCGCGGCGAAGTCGAGTGCGGTACCCGCTTCGCGGCTCATCGGTCGGCCCAGCCGTGTGGGGTTGTCGCGGTCGGCGATCACTTCCAGCCGCCAGGTCTCGCGGGTCAAGCCCACCGCCTGGCGCTTTTCTTCGGACAAGGTGTGCGGAATCGGCTTGCCGCGCGACACGTCTCGGAACTGATCGGCGGGGGTGAAGTACGGTTCCAGCTGCTTGACCGCTTCGGCAAGCTGCGGCGACGTCTCCGTGCCGCGAACCTGTCGAACCGCTGCCAGGGCGGCAGCTCCGCACAGGCCCTGTTGCAGGAAGTAGCGGCGAGTAATCGAGCGATGCTCGGCAAGGAATTGAGTAATGGCATTCATGGCCACCATCGTAGCACACGGAGTAACGCGGAAAAGCTACATTGGTGGGCGTGGCCAGCGGTAAATCCGTGTGTCAGCTGGCCCTCGACTTCGCGGAGCCGCTTATGAGCGCATTGAACTGGAACAGCTGCCAGCTGACGCATGGCTGGCAGCGAGGTGTGACTGCCTTCTACTATGGGCTCGGCATGACCGAGGCCGATTTCGATAAGCCGCAGGTGGGGATTGGCATTCCCTTGCTGGAGGGAAACCTGTGCAACGTGCACGCGTATGAACTGGGCCGGGCCATCGCCGAAGGGTGCCGCGGTGCGGGATTGCTCGGTTTTCCATTCGGCACTCCGGGCGTCAGTGACAACATCACCCAGGGCCAGGAAGGGGGCAACGCCAGCCTGGTGTCGCGCAACATCATTGCGAATTCGGCTGAGTGCGTCGTCACGGCTCACTGCTACGACGCCATGATCGGGCTGCACAACTGCGACAAGAACGGTCCCGGGTTTGCCATGGCGCTGGCGCGCATGAACTATCCGGGGTTAATCCTCAGCGGCGGCAGCATTCAACCCGGCTGCTATCGAGGCAAAGACATTTCGATTCTGGACGTGTATGACACGCAGGCGGCGGCGGCTGTCGGAGCACTCAGCCAGGCAGAGGCCGACGAGGTCTTGCGGCTGGCATGTCCCGGCCCGGGCGGGTGCGGGATTGCGGCGTCGTTCAACACCTGGGGCATCGCCTTAGAGGCCGTGGGGCTGTCTCCGCCTCAGAGCAGTTCGACGCCGGCCATCGATCCGGGCAAGCTGGTCGAATGCCGGCAGGCGGGGCAACTGGTCCGCAATCTCCTCCAGCAGCAGATCCGGCCGCGGGACATCGTAACGCGTCGAGCGCTGGAGAACGCGGCGGCGGCGATCGCCGCCATTGGCGGTTCGACCAACGGCGTTCTGCATCTGCTGGCGTTGGCTCGCGAGGCACACGTCGATTTCTCGCTGCGCGATCTGCAAACCATCCTGCGGCGGACGCCGGTGTTGTGCAGCTTTGCTCCGCGCGGCACGAAAACGATGGTCGACCTGCACAAACTCGGCGGCACATCGGTGCTGATCAAGCATTTGATTCGCGCCGGCATTCTGGACGGGAGTTGCCTGACGGTCACGGGGCGTTCCTTGAGCGAGAACGTTGCGGCGGCTCCCGAACCAGCGACCCACCAGGAGCTGATTGTGCCGGCCGAGGCGCCGTACAAGCCGTTCGCCGACATGCAGATCTGTTTCGGCAACCTCGCGCCGGACGGCATCGTGTTCAAGGTGTCGAGCCTGCAGGACCCGCGATTCCGCGGTCGTGCGTTGTGTTTCGACAATGCACGCGATGTCGTGGTGGCGGTCGAGCAACGTCGGATCGTGCCCGGGC
>JBFWYF010000470.1:0-6094 GCA_050186685.1 Pirellulaceae bacterium | reverse complement strand
CGCCACTAAGACTTATCCGTATCTGAACGGTGGGTTCTATGGGGAAGTGGTCGAACGGGATGGACAGGTCGACCCACAGCCCCGCGCCCAGAGTCTGCGTCCCGCATTGCCGCCCCTTCGCGGCGCCAAGATCACCGGCTTCGGCCGCAGCGACGACGGCAAGACCTGGCGGGTGGATTATGAACTGCGCGGGGAGAAGCGATCGGTCGGTTATGTCATCGACGAAGGCCGGTCCATCAGCTTCACGTTCAACGAAGGGTCTGACGGCACTCGCAGCGAGACGTTCCCGATTCGCCCACAGCGCGAACAGGGAGGTCAGCAACGTGGCCCACAACAACCACCTCCGCGCCGAGGCCCCGGTGGTCGTCCGGGAGGACCGCGCCCCGACAACAACCAAGGCAATAACCGGGGCCCAATGCCCCGAGAGCCACAAGGGCAGGCGAGTGAGAGTACGGCTCGTCGCCCCTGGATCGAGGTTCATGCCTCCGAGATGGACACCGATGGTGATGGCGTCCTGACAACCGCTGAAGTCCGGGCGGAATCTGAGAATGCGTTTGCAGCCTACGATTTGGACGAAGATGGTCAGGTCTCGCTGAAGGACTTGGCGGAAGGCCGCCCAGTCCGCTCTGCGATGGGAGGATTCATTCGAGAACATCGAGAAGAACTGGACCGCGACCAGAACGGTTCGCTTTCGCGGGACGAAGTTCTTCAAAACGCCCTGCGGATGTTCAGCAAGGCCGATACGGACCAGGATGGGCGGATCACCATTGCGAAGACTGATCCGCAGGACGCTCCTCCGCCAGATGACAGACGTATTCCCCCTGTTGAATCGAGGCAGCCGTTGCAGTCTCGAACAGGAGTGAATTCAAACGAGCGACCGCCCAACATGGTGTTCATCCTGATCGACGATATGGGCTGGAGAGATGTTGGCTTCGCAGGAAACACATTCGTCGAAACTCCCCACATCGACCGCTTGGCTGATGAAGGAATCCAGTTCACTCAGGCATACGCCAGCGCTCCGAATTGCGCGCCGACGCGGGCCTGCCTGATGTCTGGTCAGTACACACCTCGGCACGGCGTCTATACGGTCATCGATCCCCGGCATGATCCCGGCCAACCGCACCATCGCATCATTTCGGCTCGAAGCGCGGAATCCCTCACCGGCGAATCCATCACGATTGCGGAAGTGCTGAAGAACCGCGGCTACGCGACAGCCTGTTTCGGTATGTGGAATCTCGGGCGAGGTCGCAACGGACCAACCACCGCGACAGGACAGGGCTTCGACGTTTACAAGAAGCCGCAGGATTTTGGGTTCGACCAAAATGCCTACTTCGCGACGGACGGACGCTACCTTACCGATGTCCTTTTCGACGAAGGAATGCGATTCATTGAACAGCATGTGAATGAACCGTTCTTCCTGTATCTGCCAACACACGCTGTTCACGCCCCGTTCGAACCCAAACCGGAATTGGTCGAGAAATGCCGTGAGAAAGCCAGCCGACTTGGCCTGGACGGCGGTGATCCGGTGTACGCCGCAATGATCGAAGCCGTTGACCAAAACGTCGGTCGACTATTGGCCCTTCTCGAACGGCAGCAATTGGCGGACAACACGGTGGTCGTCTTCACCAGCGACAACGGCGGCACACCGCAGTACGTCGCACCACTCAACGGCAGCAAAGGGGCATTGTACGAAGGTGGCATCCGTGTCCCCTGTGCAGTCTGGTGGAAAGGCATCGAGAATCCCGGTCGAACATGCGATGAGCCTGTGCTCAGCATGGATTTCTTTCCAACGCTGACGGAACTATCGGGTGCGAAACTGCCAGCCCAGCAACCGGTCGATGGTGTGAGTCTCATTCCCATCCTGGAACAGTCCGGACAAATCAACCGCGAAGCGGTCTTCTGGCATTTCCCCTGCTACATCGGTCGTGGCGAACCGTGCAGTGCCGTCCGGGCAGGCGACTGGAAACTGATTCAGAAATTCGAAGACCAGTCGGTGGAACTGTTCAATCTGTACGACGATCCTGGTGAGTCGAGGAATCTCGCACAGTCGAACCCGGACAAGACTCACCAGCTGCTCAGCCTGCTGACGAACTGGCAGACCTCACTCAGCGCCCCCCGCCCATCTGAACCGAACCCTGCCTTTGACCCCAACGCGATTCACCGGGGCAAAGGGCGAAAGCAACGGCAAACCATGCGTTGACGTCAACGTCTCATCCAGCATCAGATCTCAAATCGGCAGCGTCTTTCAACCGATTGAGCACCTGGGTCACCCGTGCCCGGCTCACTCCCAAGTGGCGGGCAAGTGCGGCTCGGCTTTCGAATTTGCCAGAATCCATATGCGACTGGTAATAGCGAGCCAATCGAAGTGGATCACGGTCAGTTTTCGCTGCTTTCGGCTGACCGCTCGTGCTTGGTGGAGGGGCGTTCCACGGGTAGAAATCGATTGTCGGCGTTTGACGTAACTTGTTGCGAGTAAAGGTCCCAAGCTCCACAAAACCTCGGTTCAAGCTGAGGACGGCTCGGGGAGCGTTTTGATTTTCTGCGGGTTCCGCCCGCACACCGGTTAACGCTTGGCCCCGAGAGATCGGTCGCCGGGC
Source organism: Pirellulaceae bacterium (assembly GCA_050186685.1). Classification (GTDB taxonomy): domain Bacteria; phylum Planctomycetota; class Planctomycetia; order Pirellulales; family Pirellulaceae; genus CAZFLF01. Next base: position 3,497 of record JBFWYF010000470.1, on the reverse strand, counting down.
GTTTCGCGTTTCTGGCCTTTCCTCGCAACGGTTTGCGACGATTCCGCAAGCCGGCCAGCGATCTCCATTTCGAGAGATCGCGACCAGGGTCCGATAGGAACCCCCAGGGTTCCCTCCGCACCCCGAAATCTCGGTCCAAAACTCTCGGAATCTCTGATTAACAGACCCCTCGGAGTTAACAGGGCGGTTACTTCCGCACTCTGGTTCGTCATCTCGAACTCGCGAGGGGTAGGTTAACCGATAGGGGCGTCACGCGACGCCACTTCCAACCCGCCAGACAGCGCGCCCGTCGCCAAGCGAAGGTCGTTGTGGGCCACTCCACCAGGAGCCGCCCCATGCGACCAATCGACGATTCTCTCCTGACGCCTGACGAGCGGCGTGCCGAAGTGGCCAACATCTTGGCCGCGGGCGTACTGCGACTGTGCGCGCGAACGCTGCCGGCGAACGATGCGGCCAGTCATTCCGCACCTGAAAACCCGGCGGAATCTGCGTCTTCATGCCTTGAGGTTCCCGCCGAAACCGTGCTCAGTGTCCACAACGGTTAACGGTTTCCGAGAACCCCAGAGACAAGGAGAAACGCATGGTACTGAACGTGGGAAAAGAGGTCGCCGCGCTGCAGCGGATGACCGTCCGCGAGTTGCGGACAAGCTATGCCGAAGTCTTCGGCGAAACGACGCGGGCGGGCAACAAGCCCTGGCTCGTGAAGCGGATTGCGTGGCGGCTGCAATCGCAGGCCGAAGGCGACCTGTCCGAACGTGCCCGCCAGCGGGCCGCCGAGCTTGCTAACGACGCCGATGTGCGGCTATCCCGTCATGGGTTTCGGCACTTCAGGTGGATGCGTGAAAACAAGTTTCCATCCGGCCCAGAAGTCAACCGAGCGAGTGAAGGTGGGCGACGGCTGGAAAATGGTGCGGACCGGCCGGACGTGGCTGGTCGAAGCGGACACGGATCGCTGGAAACGCTTTGAGCACGACCGCTGGATGACGGCTCCCGGCAAGCCCAGCCGCGCCTACCTCTTCGGCACACCCGGCGATCCGGGCGGCCGGCTCAATCACGACGAGAAGAGCCATCACTCGTACGCGCACCACATCTGCAACGAGATCGAGGTCGAGGAGCCGTACAAGGGGAGCGTGCGCCGGCGCTGGAAGGAACGATCGGAGAACACACACTGGTTGGACGCCAGCTACTACACCAACGTCGGCGCGAACATCAAGGGCATCAAGCCACTAAAACCCAAACTGGCAGATCCAGCGCCGGCGGCGAAGCCGAGAAAGAAGGTTGCCTACTTATGAGCCGTAGACGGCCCGGACGCCCGAAAGGCTCCACCAATATCGACGTGTCGGTACTGGTCGAGCCCAGCCGCTGCCCTAGGTGTGGCAGCTCGCAGCGGACAAAGTACGAGAACCCGAATCGCATCGATTTTCCTGGCAGCGGGCTTGATTGCATCGCAATCGTTTACCGCACCTGCCGTTGCGTTGACTGCGGCCAAGCACGCCGCGATCAGGAAAAGGTGTACGCCTCTGCAGGAATCAACTTGCCGGACATCCCTCTGCCAGAAGGGCCTTTACCCGATGATGCCGGTCGGGCGATGTGACCGGTGAGACCAGGCAGTCGGCCCAATTAGGCCCGGTCAGTACCACAGACGCGCGAAGGCGTTCGTCATCACGTCATGGGCTGCTCGAACCGAGAAAGTCGCGAACATATGGCAATTCACGTGAACACATCCAGAGTATCACCTTGTTCAAGGTCCGACGGGGTGGCTCCACATGCCGCTCGCATCCGACTTGTGCGGACAAGCCCAATCAGCGGAGGCATACATCAAGGTCGCTTCCTTCCCTTCGCTTCTTCGCGGATAGTCAGCGTTTGGCCGCTCCGATAAAATCCTGTAACGGCCTGCCGGATGCGCCAGCAGGAAAAACGGAAGCCGAAATAGACGTTCCGTTGCGAGACTCTATGACCGATCCTTCGTCGACGAACGCCAAAGCGTTACAAGAACAGCGGGACTGGCTGCTTGTCACGCTCTCAAGCATTGGCGATGCGGTCATTACCACCGATGGTGACGGACGTCTGACTTTCTTGAATCCCGTTGCTGAGTCCTTAACGGGATGGGGGCAAGATGCCGTAGGGCAACGGCTCGCCAGCGTGATTCGCCTCATCAACGAAGAAAGCCGCGAGTCGATTGAGCTTCCAACGGTTCAGGCCTTGAAGGAGGGCCGCACTGTCAAACTGGCCAGCCACAGCTTGCTGATTGCAAAAGATGGCACAGAACGACCGATCAGCGACAGTGCCGCTCCGATCACAAACGACAAAGGTGAAGTCGCCGGCGTAGTGTTGGTCTTTCGGGACATCTCCCAACGTCGGAAAGTGGAACGGGCGTTAGAAAAAGCCCTTGCCTACGCCAATGACATCATTGAGACCTTGCGTGAGCCATTCTTGGTTCTCGATGCCGACCTGCGAGTGACGACGGCCAATCGTTCCTTCTACGAAACGTTTCAGGTCTCGAAGGCAGAAACGGAGAAGCGCCTTGTGTACGACTTGGGCGACGGCCAGTGGGACATTCCCGGCTTGCGGAAATTGCTGGATGAAGTCCTTTCCCAAAATAAATCCGTTCACGACTTTGAGGTTGAGCACACCTTCCCGACCATTGGCCGAAAGACCATGCTTCTGAACGCTCGGCCATTCCCTCCGGATTCCAAACACCCCCAGTTAATCTTGCTCGCAGTGGAAGACGTTTCTGCCTTGCGGGAACGTGCTGATGAACTGGCCGAAACGAGTCGCCACAAGGACGAGTTTCTGGCGACGTTGGCCCATGAACTGAGAAACCCACTCGCACCAATTCGCAACGCCGTCCAATATCTGGGCATGAAGGGCTCGCAGGAGCCGGATGTAAAAGCGGCCCGAGAGGTTATCGCCCGGCAGTTGACGGTCATGGTCCGGCTCATTGACGACCTCCTCGACATGTCCCGCATTAGTCGGAACAAGTTGGAAATCCGCAAGGAGAACGTAGCTCTGGCTGCAGTGGTGGAAAGTGCTGTTGAAAGCAGCCGCTCCCTGATCCAGGAATGCGGTCATGACCTCACGGTGAGCCTACCCTCGCAGCCAATTCACTTGGACGCCGATCCGATCCGGCTTGCTCAGGTTTTTTCAAACCTGTTGAACAACGCCGCCAAGTACACAAGGCGGGGCGGGCATATTTGGCTCACTGCCCAGCGGGAAGGAAGCGATGCCATTGTGAGCGTGCGAGACAACGGCATTGGCATCGCAGCCGACATGCTGTCCGGCATCTTCGACATGTTCACGCAAGTTGATCGGTCATTGGAGCGGTCACACGGTGGACTCGGGATTGGCCTGACGCTGGTTCGGCGGCTCGTCGACATGCACGACGGCACAATCGAGGCCCATAGCAATGGCAGCGATCAAGGGAGCGAATTCCTTGTACGTCTCCCGCTGAATATACATCCACCGCTGGAATCGCCGCCGATTAGCGAGGGACCGAA
>JBFWYF010000469.1:0-6107 GCA_050186685.1 Pirellulaceae bacterium | reverse complement strand
GCTGTCGCGTCGTCTGGCGACTTCCGCTACGCGTCGGGTGACTTCCGCGAACACGCCTGGCGGCCTGCCCGAAGAGATCGCTCTTACGGGGCGGATCACTTATTGAGAATGAGTTTGCCGTTCTTGGTCTGGCGCAGCCGGTAAAGTTGGCCGCGGAACTCGATGAGGACTTCGGGCTGTCCTTGAGCCAGCGTCTCAAAAGGAATGCGGGTCGCGTCAGCATGCGCGGGGTGGGAGCCGGTAAGTGTATCGGGCCGTACGGATTCGGACGGCATTTGCGGGGGGTTCTGATTCATCGCCACAAACCATTTCCGCTGCTGGCCTGGACGGGAGACGTCCAGGACGAGGCCGTGAACAGGGGCTGATTCTCCGCAGTCTGTCGGCCATCGGCGTGTAACGACCAAGCCGTAAGACTATCGGAGACGGCTGGTTATAGCTTGATTGAGACGTGGTATCAATAGCGCCCGGCAGATTCTCGGCTCGATGGCCCTGGGCGCAGTGCGCGACACTTCCGCGCTGCGTGGAAGTTCGCGCGGACTTTTCCGCAGCCAACGGGGAAGCCGGGAAGGCTGGGCCGCCGCCGGTTTGCGTCGCGGGCGAACGTCTCTAGAATCGGGGCTCGCAGTCAGGTGCTGGCATTCCAGAAAGGCAGGTCGGGGTGGCGACGCAATCGAAAGTTCAGATCATTGGTATCGGTGACGATGGGCTCGACGGGCTGACGCTTGCCGCGCGGCGGATGATTGACGAAGCCGAATTGCTGTTCGGCGACGAGCAGACGATCCAGGCCACGCAAAATCGAACAGCCCAGCGCATCGTGATCGGCGTCGACTTGGATCTCCTGGTGCGGCAGTTGTCGGAACATGTGAACCAGCGTGTCGTGATCCTGACGAATGGCGATCCGCTGTTCTACGGCACGGCTCGCTACCTGTGTGATCGCCTGGGGAAGGACCGGTTCGATGTCATTCCTCACGTGAGCAGCATGCAGTTGGCATTCGCGCGTGTGAAGGAGAGCTGGGACGAAGCGTACTTGACGAATCTGGCGAACCAGCCGTTGGAGCGCGTGGTCGAGCGCGTGCGTACGGCGCTGAAGGTGGGCATGTTCACGACGGAAGAGATACCGCCGCGGGCGGTCGCTCAGGCGTTGCTCGACCGCCAGATCGACTACTTTACGGCGTATGTTTGCGAGAACCTGGGCTCACCGGACGAGCGGGTGTTTCAGGGCGAGTTGTCGGATTTGATCTCGTTGGACTTCTCCCCGCTGAATGTTTTGATTCTGGTGCGCAAGCCGAACGTACCGGATCGGCCGGCGGCGATGGTGGGACGGCGGCTGTTTGGCAACCCGGACGAGCGGTTCCTGCAATCGCAGCCCAAGCGCGGGTTATTGACGCCGGCGGAGGTGCGGGCGGTGGCGTTGGCGGAACTGGATCTGGGGCCGGCGAGCGTGGTGTGGGACGTGGGGGCGGGGAGCGGTTCGGTGGCGATCGAAGCGGCGCAGATTGCCCGGGACGGGACCGTGTATGCGATCGAGATGGATCCGGAAGATCATCAGCTGATTTCAACGAACGCGGACCGGTTTGGAGTTGCCAACCTGGTGCCCGTACTGGGGCGTGCTCCCGAGGCATGGCGCGACTTACCGGACCCCGACGCGATTTTTGTCGGAGGCACGGGGCGGATGGTGCGCACGATCGTCGAACTGGCCCTGGGCCGTCTGCGTGCGGGCGGGAGGATTGTGGCCAACGTGAGCAGTATCGATAACGTTTCCGCGGTGTACTCCTTCCTGCAGCGCGAGACGGGTGAAGCGGAGGTCTGGATGATGCATCTGGCCCGTGGGACGCTGCAGATGGAACAGTTACGATTCGAGTCGATGAATCCAACCTTTCTGTTGCGTGCCATCAAAGGAAAGAAATCGTGAGTAACCATGCCGAGAATCCGACGCTGGACGTGATTGCCGTCGGTGCCCATCCCGACGATGTGGAAATCGCCTGTGGCGGAACGCTGGCCAAGCTCGTCCAGCAGGGGTACCGCGTCGGAATCATCGACTTGACGGATGGCGAGCCGACACCGCGTTCGCCCGGACCGGACGTGCGGCTCGAGGAGGCGCGCCGGGCCGCCGAGACACTGGGCGTCCAGCAGCGCATCACGTTACCGCTGCCGAATCGTCGGCTGTTCGATTCCTTCGAATCGCGCATTGTACTGGCGACGGAGTTCCGCAAGTATCGTCCCCAGGTCGTGATCGGGTTCGGCGACAAGACGCCGACGGCTTCGCCGGATCACTGGCAGGCGATGCAGATAACGGATGCCGCGGTGTTCTATGCGCGGCTGACGAAGTGGGATGAGCATTTTGCGGGCTATCCTCCCCATACCATCCTGCACCAGCTGTATTTCCGCCTGGCGTTCGAGCCGGGGGCGTCTTTGGCGGGATATGCCAGCCACTTCACCGTCGACATCAGCGACACGATGGAGAAGAAGCTAGATGCGATCCGCTGCTATGCTACGCAATTTCCTCCCGAGAAAGCTCACGTGTTCGACCGCATCCGGGGTTTTGCCATGATGGCGGGCGCTGCGGCTGGTGTGACGTTCGGCGAGTTGTTCGTCCACACGCGGTCGGTGGTGACGCGCGATCTGATGGGACTCCTGTCGGGCGGCGTCGCTCCCACGCAATGGAAAGGGGTTCCGCGTCCCGAACTGTGAGTTGGGCGTCCGTGTTGCGTTTTCGGTCGATTCGTACGTTGTTTCCCTCATGCTGGAGTTCTCCGAGTGCCCCGCATTTCTGCCCCTGAATTGTGTACGTTTGCCAAGTCGTTGTTAGCCGCCGGTGGCGCATCGCCCACCGAGGCCGAGATTGTGGGACACAGCCTGGTCGACGCGAACCTGCGCGGCTACGACTCGCACGGCGTGATGCGCCTGCCGTACTACATCCAGGCGATCGGGGATGGCGAGGTGGTGCCGGGCGCCCAGTTGACGGTGCGCAACGAGTCGCCGTCCCACGTCGTGGCGGACGCGCATTGGGGATTCGGCCAGGTGCAGGCGACACGGCTGCTCGAGATGCTCGTCCAGCGCGCGCGGCAGGGCGGCGTCGGTATCGGAACGATGATCCAGTCCGGCCACATCGGCCGGCTGGGTGAGTATTGCGAAATGGCGGCGGCTCAGGGACTCGTTTCCATGCTGATGGTCAATTCGCATGGGGCGGCGGTGCGCGTTGCACCGCCGGGTGGCAAAGCGCCGCGGCTCAGCACCAATCCGCTGGCCATTGGTGTCCCGCACGACGAAGGGCCGCTGGTGCTCGACTTCAGCACCAGCGCCACCGCGGAAGGCAAAGTGCGCGTCAAGAAGATTGCAGGCGAGCGTTGTCCGGAGGGCTGGCTGCTCGACAAGGACGGGCGGCCTACCACGGACCCGAACACCTTGTACGGCAGTCCGCCCGGTTCGATTCTGCCCATGGGAGGTGCCCAGGCCTACAAGGGATTTGGGCTGGGGCTGATGATCGAAATTCTCTGCGGTGCCCTGTCGGGTGGCGTCTGTGCGCGGGAGGTCCCGTATCCGAAGAAGGGCAACTGCGTTTTCATGCTCTTGCTGAATCCCGAGCATTTCGGCGGTGCGGGGCACTTTCACGACGAAGTCGCCCAGCTGTGCAGCTATATTCGCAGTTGCCCGCGCGTAGACGGAGTCGATCGGATCCTGCTGCCCGGTGATCCGGAGCGCGACGTCTTCCGGAAGAAGTCGGCGGAGGGCATCACGCTGGATGCGGAAAACTGGGGTGCTTTGGTGCGTCTGGCCGAGCGGCTGGGCGTACCCACGGCGCAGGCGAGCGGCTGACGGCGAGGTAGTTGGGCATGCCGATTCGAGTCAATTGTCCGCAGTGTGGGAAACCGTTCTCGGCTTGGGACGACCTGGTTGGCAAGTCGGTGCAGTGCCCGAAGTGCAAGCACACGATGATCCTGGGAGGCGACCATCCGCAACTGGGCAGCTCGACCCAGGCACCGAAGGCGAGCTCCGGGCCGGCTGCGGGGCTGCGGCCAGCGGCTCCGTCCGTCAATCCCAGTCGTCCACCGGCGAGTCCATCCGGGCCGGCTGCGGGGAAGCGGCCATCGGGCGGCGGTGCCCCGACCGGGGCACCCACCGGCACCAGCGCGGCCCCGCGCAAGGTCGTCCCTCCGGCGCCCGGCTCCGGAGCGCGGTCTCCGCTCTCCCCTGCCCTGCCGCCGCTACCCCGCCCTGGCGTTCCCGCACCGGGCCGCGGACCGCAATTGACCTCGCAACCACGCTCGAACGTGCCTCCGCCGCCGGACTTTGGCGGCGACGAATCGCTGCCGCTCGGATGCCCGAAGTGCAACGCCCCGATGAAGCCGCATGACGATCTTTGCGACGCCTGCGGTTATCACCTGGTCCTGAAGAAGGTGATCGACATTTCCGACATGAAGAAGCGGTCGAATGCGACCGGCTTCGAGCGCATGCTGGAGGGGCAGCTGAACGACGCCGAGTCCGCAGGGGCGACGCTGATCTGGATCAAGCTAGTCGCTTGTTTTCTGCTGCTCGGTTGCTGTGTCATCTGCCTGGGCCGATGGTGGTGGCTCGGGGTTCTCGGCGCCGGATCGGCAGGCGCTTACTTCTGGATGCGGTCGCGGGGGGCGGCCCGCTCGGACGCTACCGGTTCAGCTGTCAACCAGGATCCTGTCTCCCGATTGATCTGGTCCCTGGTGCTTTCGCTGCAGCGCGTGGCGGGATGGCGGCGGCCAGAGTGGCCCTTCCCCAAGGCCCGCTCACTGACTTTGTGGGACCCTCAGCTGACCGACGACGAGCTGGCGGAGTGGGAAGGCTTGTCGGAGCTGGAAGCGATCGATCTTGAATCTTCCGGGATTACCGACGAGTCCTTGGAGCACCTGCGCCAGGCGAACAGTCTGCGGTTTCTCGTCTTGCGTGGCACCCAGGTGACTCCTGCCGGCGTGGCGCGGCTTCAGGCGGACCTCCCCCAGCTTTACGTCTGGTCGTGAGGAAGAGCGGCGAGCCGGCGTCGCGCCGTGCGGACTGCGACTCCGGTGAGTCCGGGTTCAGACGTCCTCGATGGTGGCCAACGTGCGGGCATGAGCGGCCTGATCGGCCATCGGCATCCGGCTGGGATCAAACGTCACGAGCTGGCTCCCGTCCCGATCCTCGACGCAGACCACCGCCTCGTCGGACGCGAGCCGTTTCGAGAATCGCAGCACGAGGGCCAGGGCGAACTGGAGCGATCCCTCGTTCCGGGCGCCGATCAGCAACACACGGGGGCCTGCAAAGCTGTACGGCCACAGCATCGTCACCTGGCGCGCTTCCGGTAGCTCGAATTGGTACTTGAGTCGATCGTTTTCCGACTCGCGCCGTCCGACGATGACTTTCGTGTGGGCGTCGTAACGGAAATGGCGCCCCAGCTTGAGGAGCTCGAAATCCCAGCGCGTGCTGTCTGGATCGAGCTCGATCAGATCGTGGACCTTCCGGGAAAACCGAGGTTCCGTCAGGGCGCAGCCGGTGGAAGGGGCCGGGATCGAAGCAAATCCGTACTCATGGGCGAGTCGAATCAGTTCCTTGCGACCCCGCCCTCGGAATGCGAACAGCCGCTCGCGGTCGACCCACCCTTTCTGCTCCGGCAGCGTAACGGGGAGCAGTCTGGCCGAAAGGGGGCGCAGCAGCAGTTCCTCCACCTGGGAATGGAACGCGATGATTTCCAGATCGCGCCGCTTCTGGCTCTTGGGGCGTTGGCCGAGTACCTCGCCGCTAACCAGAAACTGGGCTCCGACCTGTTCCATGAACCGGCGGGCGCGGCGAAACATGTAGATCCGGCAGTCGATGCAAGGGTTGGCCCCCTTGCCGTATCCGAAGCGAGGGTACTTGATCAAGTCGAGGTAATCATCCTCTTGCGAGAGGACGGTCAGGCGTACGCCGAGCTCCCGCGCGGCTCGACCAGCCTGGTCCTGGCAGCACGTGAAGATGGTCTGGAAGTTCAGCGCCTCGACCTCGATGCCGTGCTTTTGCATCGTGCGTACGGCGAGCATGCTGTCCAGACCACCGGACAAGAGAGCGACACAACGCGTCATGGAAGGGTCCCTGCTAATCGGCCGGAGGTGGGAGCGACT
>JBFWYF010000468.1:0-6109 GCA_050186685.1 Pirellulaceae bacterium | reverse complement strand
GCCTCGTAGGTGACAGCAGTAACCTCCCTGTCGGGCGCTCCTTGTTCAAGGATGCGTTGTCCGCTGCTATCTCAGGGCGGTTGGCGTTCCCACACCTGGATGAGAAGTTTGAACAAGACAGAGATACGTGAGGTGGTGCGACCGGTATTCGGTGTCGGGCGCATGAAAAAACCCGCCTGGCGAAGGCCAGCGCGGGCTCTTGTTGCCGCATGTCGCTTGGATCGAGTGTGGCCGAATCTTTCCTGGTTGTGGCTCGGGTGTGTCGCTGCGGCCGTGCAGGCCGGAAACTCGGACGAAACCTATCGATCTCCGTAGCGCCCGGCTCCGCGCGGAGCCCGTCCGCCGCCGGCAGCGCCACCACCTCCGCCTCCGCCGCCATAAGGTCGAGGGCTGCGCTCGCGCGCTTCATTGACGACCATGGGCCGGCCATTCATATCCTTGCCGTTCAAGGCCTCGACCGCTGAATTCATCGCGTCGTCATTGTCCATTTCCACAAAGCCGAAACCGCGAGAACGTCCGGTGACTCGGTCCATGATCACCTCGGCCGAGCGGACCGCGCCAAACGGTTCGAACAACGCCTGCAAATCCGACGAGGACGTAGACCAGGGCAGGTTGCCCACGTACAGTCGCTTACCCATCTCAGACAGTCCTTTCACACATACACGAAGCAAAAACGCAACCGATCCGATTCGCAGCGACTCGGGCACAGGTCACCGGTGGAGCGTCGACAACCCCCTGAAACCGCTACAAATCACCGGGAGTATATCCCTCGATCGTGCCAGCTGAAAGAGCAATCGCAAGAAACCAGGAACTTTAACTATTCATGCCCGGCGGCGCTATTTCTCGAGCTCGCGCGGGATAATGCGCGAGCCCTCCCAGACCGCTTCGCCGGTCGTCGCGTTGAATGTCAGCACCCGGCTGGCGCTGCCCGGGACGGGCGGCAAGTCGGTGCGAGGGAGCCACGCGGCCAGCTCCTGTCGGACGGATGCTAATTCAGGTTCGCCCGCGCGGTTGGTCCATTCGTGCGGATCCTGTTGCGTGTCGTACAGTTCTTCGCTCCCGTCGGCGTACCGGATATAGCGCCATTGCTCCGTGCGTATACCATGATTGCCCTGGTTGTGCGTCGTGATGGCAGGCCAGCGTCGTGGCGCGGTGGCATCGCGGAGCTGAGGACCCAGGCTGTGCCCTTCCAGGTCTGTGCGTGAGGGGAAGTCACACAGCTCGAGCAGCGTGGGAAAGATATCGAGTAGTTCGGCTGGCCGGTTGCACCGTGCGCGGGCCGCGACGCCGGGCCCCGCGAAGACCAGCGGTACGCGGGTGGAACGGTCCCACAGGGTGTTCTTGCCGGTGATCCCCTTTTCGCCCAGGTGCCAGCCGTGGTCCGACCAGAGAACGACGATCGTATTCTCGGCGCGACCGGAGGCATCCAGCGCCGATAACACGCGGCCGACCTGGCTGTCCATGAAGCTGGTCGACGCCAGGTAAGCGCGAACGAGTGGCCGCCACTGATCGATTCGCTGCAACAGGGATAGTCGTGGTTCGGGCAGCTTCCAATGGAGGAACCACGAGAAGAGCGGTGTGTCGTCGCGATCACCCGCTAAGACGGGAGGCATCTTGAGCGTCTCGTCGGGATACAAATCAAACCAGGAGGGTGATGCATAGCAGGGGACGTGCGGGAGGCGGAAGCCGGCCGCGATAAAGAACGGTCGGTCGCGTGGTGCGGACTCGATGGCCGCCACGGCAGCGGTGGCGATTTTCCAGTCCGCCTGCTCGCGCTCGTCCGGCGGAAACGGTCCCCAATCCATCGCAGGATGCTGGTCGGGCAGCTTCACGAACATCTGAGCCGGGCGCGGCATGCCTGGTGCCGGACCCCACTGTTGGAACTCCGTGTCGCGGGCCCGCGGAGGGATAGAACCGTCGTGGTAGATCTTGCCGCAGGTGTAAGTGAAGTAACCGGCCCGCGTGAACGTTTGGGGCAGCGTGACGTGATCGCGCAGCGCTGCGACGTCACGGATTCCAGGGCGCAAGCCATAGATGCCGGTACTGGATGGTCGTAATCCGGTCAGCAGGCTCGAACGCGACGGATTGCACAGCGGGGACTGACAATGGGCATTGGTAAACAGCGTGCCACGCTGGGCCAGGCGGTCGATGTGCGGCGTCTGAACCTGCGGATGGCCGCCCAGGCATCCGATCCAATCGTTTTGGTCGTCGATGGCCAGAAACAAGACGTTAGGCCGCGACTCGGCGGCGCGCGCGGCGGGCGGTTGGACGACCGCCAGCCAGCCGCCACACAGGAAGAGCGTAAACCAAGTAGCCAACTTAGGAGTCATGGGAGGCATCGCAGGGGTTCGAGGTTCCGAATATGCGGGGGGGACGAATGGCGCTCTCATCGTATCGTCGTCGCTCGGCGCACTCCACTCCTGCTCCACCATTCACCTGGCCGCTGCCGCGGCTCTATAATGCCCCACCGAGGTACCTGGCCGATGTGTGGACGATTTACGCTACGAACTCCGTTGACGCAGCTGATCGAGCAATTCGAGGTGAGCAGCCAATTGCAGGTGGCGCTGCGCTTCAACATCGCGCCGACGCAATCGATTGTGGCCGTGCGGGCGCCGGCCGATGGCACCGGTCGCGAACTGGTGTTGTTGAAGTGGGGACTGATCCCGTCCTGGGCGGATGATCCGGCGATCGGCAACCGGATGATCAATGCCCGTGCCGATGGCGTGGCCACCAAGCCGTCCTTTCGCAGTGCGTTCAAGAAGCGCCGCTGCCTGATCCTGGCGGATGGCTATTACGAATGGCAAAAGGTGGGTGCCAAAAAGCAGCCCTACCTGATTCACCGGCAAGACGACGGTCCGTTCGCCTTTGCGGGACTATGGGAACGTTGGCGCGGCGGCGCTGACGGCGAAGCCATCGAGTCCTGTACGATCATTACGACGGATGCCAATCCGGTCACTCGGCCGATTCATGATCGCATGCCGGTGATTCTGGAACCCGAGGACTACGATCGGTGGCTCAGTCCCGACGTTCAGGATCGAGAGGAACTGGAGTCGCTGCTGGTTCCCAGCCTGACCCAGGATCTGGTCGCGGATCGCGTCAGTACGTACGTGAACAATCCACGCCACGAAGACGAGGCCTGTGTGCAACCGATTTAAGGACTGCGACCAGCGAATATGCTGGTACCAACGGATTTGAACTGCCCGGGAACGAAAACGAGGGAAACCATGAGTGACGCGAAGGTACGCGGAATCGTCCATCTGATTGATGACACCAAGACCTATGGCCAGAAGGGATTTCGTAAGCGGATGGTGGTCCTCGAACAGGACAACGGGCGATTTACAAACTACGTTCCGTTGGAGTTTACGAACGACGGTTGCGACTCGGTCGACGACTTGAAGGTGGGCGACGAAGTCGAAGTCACTTACCGGCTGAGTGGTCGCAAATGGCAGAAGGATCCGCAGAGCGAGGTGAAGTTCTTCCTCAATGCGGAAGCCCTGCGTTTTAAGGTGCTGGATGGCAAGTCGGCCGGCGGGGACGACATCGCCGCGGCCAACGACGCCTTCGCGGAAGCGGCCACGGACGACAAGGACATTCCGTTCTGAGGCACCGTCCGCTACTTCGGCGTCGCGCGCACCTGGGCGGCGAGTTCACGGATTTTGGCGACCAGTACGTCCTGAGCGGTATGGTCGAACAGACCCGGTCCTCCCGCGAAGATGCCGCGCGTCTCGTAGCCGCCTTCGTCCAGCAGACGCGCCGATGGCAGATAGCCAAACACGTCATTGCAGTAAGCGGCGAGCCAGAGCGGTTGTGGGCCAAGTGCGTGTTCGATCATCGTGACGTAGTCGACGACCACCTCGCCGGATAAGCCGACGAGCGTGAGGTCCTGGCCGAATTGCCAGACGGTTGCCGGGCAATTGTAGTGGCGCGGCAGCGCCTGGCCGCGGTCCAGCACGGCCAGCATCTGACGGGCGACGCCCGGCAGGACGCCTCGTTCGGGTCTGGCCAGCTCTTCCAGTTCGGAACGCTCGAGCTGCTGGAGCGGCAGGTCGACGCGGTCGAAGGCAATCCGCAGGGGGCCGCGGATGGGCCGCAGTTCGCCTTTCAGGATACGGCTGACTTCGGTGCCGAGCGTCTGGCCGTGCTGCCGTGCGAGCTCCATGGATCCGAACGGATACGGATCCGCATCGCCGGCGCAGCCGAGCATGAACATGGCCTGGACTTCGGGATACTGCTGCTGGAGGTACTCCTGGGCAAAGCCGGCATAGTCGCCGCAGATTTCGTAGTGTTTCGGCCGCAGAGTCGTGTTGTGGACAGCGGCACCGAACAAGACAGCGCGGAGTTTCCCGTCCGGCGCATCGATGCGGAGCACCGGCACAGTGCGATCGGCTAGTCCCCTGGGGTTGGCGCCGAGGATGACGCCTTGGGGCGTGAATTGGCGCCGATTCATCGGAAAGTGGACGACACCCACTCCCCAGGCCAGTCGCGCGGGTGTCATGTCGGCCAGGGCTCGTACGGCGAGATCCGTGACCTTGTCCTGGACGGATCGCGTGTATTCGACCGTGCGCTGGGCATCGGCGGCCGTAAACAAATCGCGCGGTGATGCTTCGAGGCTGAGCGTCGGACCCGTATGGGTATGCGACGAATTGATCAGGATCTGGGAACGTTTCAGTCCCGTCTGCGCCATGATCCGTTCGCAGATAGGTTCTGCGATAGATCCGCGGAAGCCGATCAGATCGCTCGTGATCAACACGGCGCGGAAACCCTGGCTGTCCTCCAGTGCCAGCGCTTTGGCATAGAGATCGGACTCGACGCCCGTGAAGGGTTTATTGCGAGAGCTGTAACCCGCGAGGAAGACGGGCTCGGTGGGGGTGATCTTGACGTGCGCCAGGCCAACCTTCCAGGGCGAGTCTTGCCCCTGGGCTGTCTCGGAAGGCAGGCACAGTACGTGCAGCGGCAACAACGCGACGGCGAGCCATGGGGCAAGGCGGGTTGGACGCACGGTGTGGTTTCTCCGTCGGCGAGTGTCAAAGTGCGGATCGCGGCACGGCGGCAATATCGTATACTAGCCGTCACGGCGGTACGAGTTGCCGATGGGAAATCAGTACGAGGCTGGCAGGACCACGGCAGCGCTAGCAAGTACACGTGGAAGGAGAGGCCCTATGCGATGGCGCGGACGTGAAGGTAGCCAGAACATCGAGGACCGGCGAGGATCACCCGGACGCCGGCTGGCACTGGGTGGCGGGGGTGGGCTCGGCGTAATCGTGCTGGTGGTACTGGCACTGTTGTTCAATGCGGATCCGCGGCAAGTGGCTCAGATTGCCCTGGAACAGCAGCGGAATGCCGCGGATGGCGGCGGTCCCGACGAAGCGGCCAGCCCGGAAGAGGAAGAACTCCGGCAGTTCGTATCGGTCGTGTTGCGCGATACCGAGAAAGTCTGGGAGGAGCTATTCCGGTCCGCGGGCCGCGAATATGAGTATCCCCGGCTCGTGCTGTTTCGGGGCCGTGTTGATTCGGCGTGTGGGATGGCAAGTGCCGCCGTGGGACCTTTCTACTGCCCCGCCGACGAACGGGTCTATATTGATCTGTCGTTCTACCGAGAGCTGAAGAATCGTTTTCAGGCGCCCGGTGATTTTGCCCAGGCGTATGTGATCGCTCACGAGGTGGGACATCACGTCCAGCATCTGCTCGGCATTTCCGATCGAGTTCACGCGCAGCAGCAACGACTGGGCGAAGTTGCCGCGAATGACCTGTCGGTGCGACTGGAGCTACAGGCGGATTTCTTCGCGGGCGTGTGGGCCCATCATGCCGAGAAGAACTGGCGCGTGCTGGAGTCCGGAGACATTGAGGAGGCGCTGGAGTGCGCCGCGGCGATTGGAGACGATCGGCTGCAGTCACAATCGCAGGGATACGTCGTGCCCGATTCTTTCACGCATGGTACCTCGGTCCAGCGGGCACGGTGGTTTCGGCGCGGTCTGCAGACCGGGGACATGAACCAGGGCAACACGTTCGACGTGGAGGAACTCTAGGCTGGGAGTCGAGCGGGCACTCCCTGTCCACTATCCGTTCCCTCGTCGAGACTGCATGAAATCGTTGCTAAAACTCCATCAAG
>JBFWYF010000467.1:0-6127 GCA_050186685.1 Pirellulaceae bacterium | reverse complement strand
GGATATCAACTCCGTTGCGTCGAAGTTCCCGTTCCATCAGCTGCACAAGCTGGTCCGTCCCCCCCTCAAATGTGAACACGCCTTTCGACATGAAGTTCGAGAAGACGATGCCGTACGTGATGGCCGGATCCTCCAGCGTCGAGCCGTTGGCGTAGACGATGGGCTCCATCAACAGCCGGACGACATCCTGCCGGCCGGGAAAGAACTTCTCGAACAACTGCCCAGTGGTCAGCGACTGATCGTCGTAGAAATTCATGCCGCGGGCCGTGTCGAAGAACTGGCGCACCTGCTGTTCCTGTAAACCAAACTGAGTGGTCAACAGGCGCGTAAAATCTTCGCGGTCGTAGGTGGTCGTCAAGGAGAACATCGGGTTGTCGAACCGGATGTTCTTCAGCTGCACGATCGAATCGGCGATTTCGTCGGACCAGTAACGCCGGCAGCTCTTGATCATCCCGTACGGGAAACCGTGCAGGGAGACATCGAAGATGTGCCCACCGGGGCGTTTGAACCACGTCGCCATCCCGCCCAGCTTGTAGTGCTGTTCGAGCAGCAGTACGGAATAGCCGGCGCGCCCGAGAATGTTGGCCGCCGTCAAGCCGGCTAGTCCACTGCCGATCACCACGACGTCGTATCGGTCTTTCGCACCCTGCAAGAAATCCTTGGGCATTTCAGTCCTTCAAGCATTGCCGATTGGCAATCGAGATACCGCTGACGATGGAACCGATGATGCCCACGAAACCCTGGTCGCTACCGCACAAAAACAGGTTCGGCAAGTGCGTCGTGCCATCCAGCCGCTTTTCGGGTGCCCCGTACACGGCTCCGTTGTCGTGCCACGTAAACCGGCGAATCGTCTTGGGCGTGAACATGTCGGTATCGATGACATGGGAACGAAAGTCCGGTACGAAGCGAACGGCCGAAGCGACGCTGCGGTCGTACCATTTCAGCTTTGCGAGCTGGTAGTCCGAGTCGCCCAGCCCGGTCCAGCGATCAAAATTGGCGAGCGACGTGATCCGGACGACCCCGTCGGGCAGGTCACCGTCCTCGGCATCATAAAGGTAGTTATTGGGCGAACAAACCACTCCGGTCCGAACGTCGCACAGTTCCTGCTCCGGCTTCTCCCAGTGAAACGTGTCGGAATCGTTGTAGAACACGATGGTCCGGTCGCAGCCTACGTCCCGCGGACGGCGGTCGAGTACCGAAATCGACTCGATGAACGACAGCTGCCCGGCCCGCTGCTCGTCGACCTGGGTGATGTCGTCACACAATCGCAGGGTTTCGACCAGCCCCGCCGAGGACAGGATACGGCGTCCCGCGAGAAACTGGCCATTGTCGAGTTCCACGCCGGTGGCCCGCCCGTTCTCGACCCGGATCCGCTCGACGCCCGCCCGGAGCTTCAACTCGCCACCCAGTTCCCGGAAACGCCGGATCAAGTTTTTCAGGATCAGGCGCACTCCGGAATAGGGCCGCGACAAGCCCTCTAGGAAGATGCTGCGAAACATGATGCAGAACTGACCGAAATCCATGTCGCGCTCGCGCGCGTTGCCATACCACATCAAGGGGCACAGCAGCATTTCGACGAGCAACGGGTCGCGGAGTGTTTCGCTCAGCACCGCACGCGCCGACAACCGGTAGTGCTCTTCGCTGAGGTCATCGTAGTCGACGATCCGCTGGAGCAAACGGTCGTAGTTTCCGGATTCTCCGGGAAACTGACGTGCCACATCGTCCCTGAGCCGCTGGCCGCCGTTGCCGAAGTGGAGTTCTGCCCCCGGGAAGACGATCGCCGAGCCGACTTGCGGCGCCAGCCCGAAATCCTCCCACTTGAACCGCAGCTGCTTCAGCAGTCGGGCAAGTGGTCCGTGGCGCGCGCCCTTGGGCGTGAAATTGGTGACGGCGTGCAGACCGACGTCATAGTCTCGCCCCCGCAGCCGGTAGAACGAATTCAAGCCGCCAATCGTGTAGTGCCGCTCGAGGATCACGACACGCTGGTCGAAGTAAGCCAGCCGGATACCTGCCGCCAGGCCGGACATTCCTGCGCCGATGATGATCGTGTCGTACATGCCGCTTGGGCTGGGGCATGGTCGCGAGTCGCCAGAGCGAGTGAAAGTCCGCGGCGCCCTGCGTGGCCACTCCGCGCGTGAGCGGGAAGGCTAGGGGCTGGCCGGACTCGGGCCAGCTCAGGACTTCTTGGCCACGTCGCGTAGTTTTGGTTCCAGGTAGGTCACGGTGGATGCCATGCTCGCCAGTTGCCCGTAGTCTTCCTCGGGAATCTGAATGCGATGCCGTTTCCGCAGCTCCATGACGATGTCCAGAAAGTCCATGCTGTCCAGTTCCAGCTGCTCCCGGAACGGCTTGTCGTCGACAAGGCCGCTCAGGTCCTCGTCCGGAGCAATAATCGTCAAAATGTCGAGGATTTCGTCGCGAATCTCAGCAGGAGTCATGGTGCGGGCAGCATCCCTTACTAGAAGCGTTCGACGATGACCACGGAGTTGATGCCGAGCATCCCGAACGAGTTATTCAAAATGTAACGTGGACGTTCCATCTCGCGGGGCTGGTTGATCACCAGCCCGCGCAGCTCGCACTTAGGATCCAGCTCATCCACGTTAATAGTGGCGTGGCACACGCCATCTCGAAACGACGGCAGGTTTCCCGCGAGCTCCAAGGCTCCGGCAGCACCCATCGTGTGACCGATGAAGCTCTTCGTATTATTGAAACACGTCCGCTCTGAACCGGCGAACACCCGCCGCAGAGCCTCGCATTCCTGGGCATCGCCGGAATCGGTTCCGGTCGCGTGGGTACTGACGATGTCGATCTCCCCGGGCGCCAGCCCGGCCCGCCGCAACGCCTTTTCCATGCATTCCGCTTGCCGTTCCGGGTTCGGCAACACGAAATCCGTGGCGTCCGTGTTCATCGCATAGCCCACGAGCTCGCCGTAAATCTCCGCTCCCCGCCGCTTGGCATCATCCAGCCGTTCGAGCACGAACACGCAACCGCCTTCCGCCACGACAATACCGTTTCGCTGCGTATCGAACGGCCGGGAGGCCCGCGCCGGATCGCTGTGTGTCGCCAAGGCCCCCTGGCTCTTGAAACTGGCAAAAATCCCGAACGTATGGATACTCTCCGAGACCCCACCCGCCAGCGCCAAATCGCACTCGTCCAACAGCAACATCTGGGCGCCCTGGATCAGCCCGGCATTGCCCGCCGCACAAGCCGCCCCGATGGTGTAATGCGGACCGGTAATGCTCATGTTCAACGCGACTTCGCCGGCCGGATTGTTCGCCACCGTACGCGGATTGTGGTGATGCGACCAGAAGCTGGTGTCGTAATCGAAGCCTTTGAGATTGAAAATCTCGTTCTCCGTCTCGACGTTGCCGTGCTCCGTTACGCCCAGATACACGCCCACGCGAGCCTTGTCGACATTCGGCCAGTCGATCCCGGCATGGCGGACCGCCTCGTTCGCGGCGTAAACCCCGACTCCGCCCGCCCGCGTCCCTCGACGTGCATCCTTCCGGCTCTGGTACTTGGTCGTCTCAAAATGACAAATGCCCGCTAAGGTCTCACCGACGTAGCGGATTTCGTATTTCGACACCCCACTCTGACCAGCCAGCAATGCGGCACGGAAATCCTGCCAACTGTTGCCGTTAGGCGAGGTTAACCCCACGCCGGTGATCACAATCCGCTGCCGATCAGGCAATTGTTGGTCGCGACGACTCGCTATCATACTTTTCCACCTCAACACAAACGACAGCTTGAACTTACCGACTCGTCTCGGAATTGACAAGCGGCGGGTCGACGCCCATCGGAATGCCGTATCCCGGACACGCTTGCGATCGGTTGTGTCGAGGCGGCGAACGGAGCCGTAGAGACGGCGAACGGAGACGTAGCGACACCCGTGAGCCCGGCCGCTCCGCAGGAGCAGCAAGATATTACCCCAGGGCCAGGATGAGGGTTTTTTCTGAGGAAGCCTAGACGCCGGACGCCGCCAGCCTGGAGTCGTCCATCGCCTGCAGGAGCATGGGGACACAGGCCCGGCAGCGGCGCAGCTCCATGCTCAGGCTATCCATGGTCTGTCGCAGTGCGTCGTCGGTCGTCGTCTCCTCGCGACAACTCTGCTCCAGCATGCCGGTCAGCCGATACAGCTCCGTCGCCGCGAGGTTACCGGCGACCCCTTTCAGCGCGTGGGCCAGTTGTTGCAGGCGGGGGCGGTCCATGTCAGCAGCCAGCTCCTCCAGCGCCTCCAGCTCCCGGTTCGCCCGCGCAAGGAACATGTCCAACAGCGTCCTGACCATGGACGGCTCATTACAGCAACGGCTCAGCAGCTGATCGTAGTCAATACAGTCCTGGCCCGGCGACGCGTCGCTGGCCGGACGCCCGGCAACGTTCAACCGATCGAGTGCCAGCCAATGGCCCAGCGTGGCGCTGAGCCGCTGGTAGTCGATCGGCTTGGTCAGGTAGTCATCCATGCCGGCGCGGAGGCAACGCACTCGGTCGCCCTGTACGGCATTGGCCGTCAGCGCAATAATCGGCAGCCGCTTCCCTTCGCGGCTCCAGCCGCCTTCCAGTTCTTCTCGCTGGCGGATGCGCTGTGTGGCCGAAAATCCGTCGAGTACCGGCATCTGGCAATCCATCAGCACCGCGTCGAATGTCCGCGTCGAGGCGGCCTCGACGGCCTGCTGACCGGTGGCGACTCGCACGCAGCCGAGTCCCAGCCGTTTCAAGAGCTCCGCGACGACGATCTGGTTGATCTCGTTATCTTCCGCCACCAGGATCCGCTCGCAGCCGTGAGGCACCGCCGTCGATTCCGTCCGCCGGCCCCCTGATCCGCTGACCCCCGATGCCCGGTACCGTGATACGGCCTCCTGGACAACTTCGAGCAAGCGGGAGTGCCGGATCGGTTTCAACAAATTCGCCAGAACGTTCCACTCCTTCAGTTGATTGTCGACGCCCGCGTCCAGGGAGCTGAGCGTAACCAGCGTCAGTTCGGCGAGTCCCGGGCAACGGCGGATCTGGCCGAGCATGCGAGCGCTTTCCGACCCGAGCATCTGCAGATCCAGAATCGCCAGGTGATGCGGGCGGCCCGCATGGACTGCCGCGGTCAGCAGCTCCAATCCCCGCTCCGGCTCACTGGCCAGTTCGCACTGCATGCCCCAATAGGTCAAGTGCGACTGCATGACGTCGATGGTCGCAGAGGCTTCCCCTAGAATCAGCACGCGCCGGTCTTTGAGCAACTCGCGATGGACCGTCAGACTGCGACGGCGGGTGGGCAGCTGCATCCGAGCCGTGAACCAGAATGTCGAACCTTGTCCCGGCACGCTGTCGACGCCGATCTTGCCGCCGAAGAGTTCGGTCAGCCTCTGACATAAGGCCAGTCCCAGTCCGGTGCCCCCGAAGCGCCGCGTGGTGCTGGTGTCCACCTGCGAGAACAGCTTGAATAGCCGATCGCGGCGGTTGTCCGGAATGCCAATCCCCGTGTCCGACACTTCGAATCGCAACAGCCCCTCTTCGCCCGACCGTTCGACCAGTGCCGCGCGCAACACGACTTGACCGCGTTCCGTGAACTTGACGGCGTTGCTCGCCAGATTCAGCAGGATCTGCCGCAGCCGGTCCGCATCTCCCAGGACCAGCGGGGGCAAATCGTCCGGCAGGTCGCAGCAGATTTCGACTCCCTTCTGCTGGGCGCGCGGCGCCACGATCTCGGCGACGTCCTCGATCATCACGTGCAGATCGAACTCGGTGGGGTCGAGCTCCATCTTGCCCGCCTCCACTTTCGAAAAATCGAGGATGTCATTCACCAGGTGCTGCAGGCAGTTCGCCGACGTCTGAGCGCCGCGCAGATAGCGCAGTTGGGCGCTGTCCAGTTCGGTGCCGCCCAGCAATTCGAGCATGCCGGCCACACCGTTCAGCGGCGTGCGGATCTCGTGGCTCATATTCGCCAGGAATTCGCTCTTGGCCCGGCTGGCGTGCTCCGCGGCGTCTTTCGCAGCGCGCAAGTCGGCCGACCGTTCTTCGACGGCGCGCTCGAGCACTTCTACCTGCTGCTCTTCCAGGCGTCGGAGTCGCCATTTGCTCGTCAGGGTCAGCGCCAGCTGTCGGACTTCGATGCCGTCGAACGGTTTCTTCAGAATCAGAA
>JBFWYF010000466.1:0-6132 GCA_050186685.1 Pirellulaceae bacterium | reverse complement strand
GCCGCGCCAGCGTCCGTCGCCTTCTCTAACCGTCCACACGTTTCGCACGACGAGCCAACGCCATGGGCAAGCCAACCGGTTTTAAAGAGTTCACTCGCCAGACGGTTCCCTACCGGGATCCCGCGCTACGTACCGGAGACTTTCTCGAGATCTATACCGAACCCGACGGCGCCCAACTGCGCGACCAGGGCGCCCGCTGCATGGACTGCGGTGTCCCCTTCTGCCAGTCGGCCTCGGGGTGTCCGATCGACAACCTGATTCCGGAATGGAACGACCTGGTTTACCGGGGCCGCTGGCGTGAAGCGCTGGATCGGCTGCATAAGACGAACAATTTTCCGGAGTTCACCGGCCGGGCGTGCCCGGCTCCCTGTGAGGGAGCTTGCGTGCTGGGGATTACCGACCCGCCCGTCACGATCAAGAACATCGAAAACGCGATCATCGATCGGGGGTTTGCCGAAGGTTGGGTCCGGTCTTGCCCACCGACTACCCGAACCGGTAAACGCGTGGCGATCATCGGCTCCGGTCCCGCGGGACTCGCCGCCGCCGCCCAGTTGAATCGCGTCGGACACACGGTCACGGTGTTCGAGCGTGCCGATCGCATCGGCGGGCTGCTGATGTACGGCATCCCGAACATGAAACTCGACAAACACGTCGTTGCCCGGCGCATCGACTTGCTGCGCGAAGAGGGAATCGAGTTCCGCACCAATACGCATGTCGGCACCCGCGAGACGTTTCCCGTCGGGCATATGACTCGGATCATGGAGGAACGGGGATGCCCCGTGACCTATCTGGATCCGCGTGAACTGCTCGAAGAGTACGACGCCCTGCTCCTGGCCACCGGGGCCACGAAGCCGCGCGACCTGCCGCTCCCCGGGCGCGACCTGCAGGGAATCCACTTCGCCATGGAGTTCCTGACACGCAATACGAAAAGCCTGCTCGATTCCGAACTCGCCGACACGAGCTACATCTCCGCCCACGACAAGGACGTGATTGTGATCGGCGGTGGAGATACCGGCGCCGACTGCATCGGCACTTCGTTACGACATGGCTGCCGAAGTCTCGTGAATTTCGAACTGCTCGACCGCCCACCCCAGAAGCGCGCTGATAATAACCCCTGGCCGCAGTGGCCCCGCGTCTACCGTGTCGACTACTCACATGCGGAATGCGAGGCACGCTTTGGCAGCGATCCGCGTGTCTACTCGATACTGTCCAAAGAGTTCCTCAACGACGGACATGGGCGCGTGAACGGGGTACGGACGGTCCTGATCGACTGGTCGAAGCCCGGCGACAAGGCACCCTTCACCGAGGTCCCGGGCAGCGACAAGGTCTGGAAGGCGGATCTGATCCTGCTGTCCATGGGTTTTCTGGGACCCGAACAGACGGTCTCGAATCTGTTAGGACTTGAGTACGACCCGCGGTCGAACTACAAGGCCGAACACGGCAAGTTCACCACCTCAATTCCGAGCGTCTTTGCGGCAGGCGATTGCCGGCGCGGCCAGTCGCTCGTCGTGTGGGCCATCAACGAAGGCCGTGGCGCCGCCCGCGCCATCGACGAGTTCCTGATGGGCGCCAGCAGCCTTCCATCGCCCGGCTAGTGGGGCTCGACGCTCCGCCGTCGAAATCAGCTCGCTACGCGAGCTGAACACACGACGCGGAGCGTCGTGGCACACTGGTGGCACACTCACTAGAGAATAAACTTGCTCAAGTCTTCGTCATCCGCGACGTGCTGGAGACGCTGTTCGACGTACGCGGCATCAATGCCAAACGTTCGTTCGGAGCTCTCCGGCGCATCGAAGCTCAATTCTTCCAGCAGCCGTTCCATAATCGTATACAGCCGCCGGGCCCCGATATTCTGCGTCGAGTGGTTAACGTGAAACGCAAAGGAAGCGATGGCGTCCAGCGCGTCGTCCGTGAAGGTCAGCTGAATGCCTTCCGTTCCCATCAAAGCGACGTACTGCCGGGTGAGTGAATTGCGCGGCTCACGCAGGATGCGAACAAAATCGTCCTTGGTCAGATCCTGTAGCTCGACTCGGATCGGGAAACGGCCCTGCAACTCTGGCATCAGCTCGCTGGGCTTGCTCTTGTGAAAGGCCCCCGCCGCCACGAATAGGATGTGGTCTGTCTTCACGTGTCCGTAGCGCGTCTGGACGGTCGTTCCTTCGACGATGGGGAGCAGGTCCCGCTGCACGCCCTGGCGTGACACGTCGGCGCCCTTCGATTCGCTTGCCACGATTTTGTCGATTTCGTCGAGGAAGATAATCCCAAGATTTTCGGCCAGCTCGATGGCGGTGGCGTTTACCTTGTCCGGCTCGAGCAGCGCGTCGCACTCCTGATCAAATAAGACTCCGCGGGCCTCTTTGACGGTCAACTCGCGGCGTGACGTCTGCTTCGGGAGGATTTTTTCGAACATCCCTTGCAAGTCGATGTCCATGTGTTCCAGTCCCATGCCGGTGTACATGACCGGCATAGCTTTCTGCTCAATCGATAATTCGACGCGTCGCTCGTCGAGTTCTCCGGCGGCGAGCATGGCGCGCATGCGAGCGCGTGTGCGCGGGTAGTGCCCCTCCGAGGTGCGGGCTTCGCTGCCGGACGCCTCGCTGCGTGGCGAGTCTGCCCCATCCGTCGGGCTGCGCTCGTAGTCGGGGGGAGGGGGGCAGAGCAAGTCCAGCAGCCGCTCTTCGACGCGTCGGCGAGCGTCCACTTCCACCTTCTGACGCTCCTGTTGTCGCACGAGCCCGATCGCATTCTCGACCAGTTCCCGCACCATGCTTTCCACATCGCGCCCGTAGTACCCGACTTCGGTGTACTTCGTCGCTTCGACTTTCAAGAAGGGGGCGCCCGTCAGACGAGCGAGGCGGCGGGCGATCTCCGTTTTCCCTACGCCCGTAGGCCCGATCATCATGATGTTCTTGGGGGCCACCTCGTGGCGCATGTCGGCCGCGAGTTGTTGCCGTCGCCACCGGTTGCGGACGGCGACTGCGACGGCCCGTTTGGCGTCACGCTGGCCGACGATGTATCGATCCAACTCTGCCACGATTTCGCGCGGTGTCAGATCCGCTCGAGGGGCCGCTACGTTTTCGGCGGGCGGATTGGCCAGCGACGACGATGCGGCTACCGGAGCATCTGGAGTCAGCAAGTCAGTTCCTCCACGA
Source organism: Pirellulaceae bacterium (assembly GCA_050186685.1). Classification (GTDB taxonomy): domain Bacteria; phylum Planctomycetota; class Planctomycetia; order Pirellulales; family Pirellulaceae; genus CAZFLF01. The sequence continues at coordinate 2,980 of JBFWYF010000466.1, read as the reverse complement.
CAATCTGTCCGTTTGTATAGATGTCGATGTCCGCTGCGATCTGCAATGCCGCACGGACGATAGCCGGGGCCGCCAGGTTTGCATGTTGCAGCAAGGCGCGCGCCGCAGCCAGCGCATAATTGCCGCCCGAGCCGATGCCCACGACGCCGTCCGTCGGCTGAATCACGTCGCCCGTGCCGCTGACGAGCAGGGTATGGCGGGCATCGGCCACCGCCATCAGCGCTTCGAGTCGCCGTAAGGCGCGATCGGTGCGCCAGTCTTTCGCCAGTTCCGTGGCGGCGCGGGGCATGTTGTTCGGGTGATCTTTCAGTTTGGCCTCGAACCGTTCGAGCAACGCAAAGGCGTCGGCGCTCGAGCCGGCGAATCCGCACAACACCCGGTCGTTTAGCAGGCGCCGCACCTTGACGGCGTCCGCCTTGACGATCGCGTTATTCAACGTCACCTGGCCATCGCAGCCCATGGCGACTCGGCCTTGGTGGCGGACCGTCAAAATGGTGGTGGCGTGCAGCTGCATAGAATTCGCCCGGGGAAAGTTCGTTTCGGTCATCTTTCCACAGCGATTCGCGCGCCGCAAGGCACGAGCGCTGACGGGGGGTACCGCTCTTCGTATACTGAAGGGCGTTTATTCCTCTGCGTCCTCGCTCGGCGAGAGCCAGCGCGGGCTGCCGACGTGCTCAACGTCCGCCAGAACTGGCACGGATTCCACACTGACGCGTACCGCGGAGCGGATAGGTCAGGCCATTGAACGACAACCAGACTGCCATCCACACCTTCCACATTCCCGCCCTGCACTGCCCCGAAGAACATCAGCTGATCGAGAAGGGGTTGCGCGGCATGGAGGGGCTGCGCGGGACACGAGCCGACTATCTGTCGCGAACCTTGCGCATCGAAGTCGATGCCCGGGGGGCGGATGCCCAGGCCATCGAGGTCCGACTGCGGCAAATTGGGTTTCCCGGTCAGCACGGAGACCCACAGCCGGCCATCCGCGCTCCTCGGCCCACGCTAGCGGCCACGATGGGTTGGTCGACGCTCGTCGCCGGGGCTCTACTGGTGTTGGCCGGTGTCTTGTATTGGGTCGATATCTTCCCAGGAATCGTGCCCGGTATGCTGCTGGTGGCCACCGCGACGGCCGGCTGGAACGTGTTGCGCGCGGCCTGGCGAGCTCTTCGCCTGCGTTCCATCGACATGAATGTGCTGATGACGATCGCCGCGGCGGGGGCTATCGCGACGGGAGAGCTGTTTGAGGCGGCGACCGCCATGTTTCTCTTCGCCGTCTCGTTGTGGCTCGAGAGCTACACATTGGCGAGTGCCCGTCGCGCGGTGCAGTCGCTCGTGCAACTTGCGCCGGCCGTTGCCCATCGCCTGTGCCAGCACGCGCACGTGGCTGTCCCTGACGGAGAGAGAACCTGCCATCACAGCGAGCACCACCATGTCACGGATATCGATCCCAGCGAGATCCGGGTGCATGACCTGTTGCTCGTCAAACCGGGCGAGCGCATGCCGTCCGACGGGATCGTGACCTCAGGCAGTTCGCTGGTCAACGAGGCTCCGATCACCGGCGAAAGTATGCCGGTGGAGAAGGAAGCTGGCAGCTCGGTCTTTGCGGGTTCGCTGAACGGCGAGGGGAGCCTCGAGATTCGGGCCTCGACGACTGCCGACCAGAGCACGCTGGCCCATGTCGCGCGGCTGGTAGAACAGGCCCAGGCGTCCCGCTCGCCGACGGAACGGTTCGTGGACCAGTTCGCGCGGCGTTACACTCCCATGGTGATTGGGATTGCGCTGCTGATCGCATTCGGGCCGCCGGTGCTGAGCTGGTGGGGTGTGGGCTGGGCGGCGGCGGTACCGGGTCGAGAGTGGCTGCATCGGGGGCTGGTTCTTCTGGTGATCGCCTGTCCTTGTGCCTTTGTCATTTCGATTCCGGTCACCATCCTGTGCGGATTGCACCAGGCCACGCGTCTGGGACTGCTGGTGAAAGGCGGGGAGTTCCTGGAGTGGGCCGGCAAGTTGCGGTGCGTGGCGTTTGACAAGACCGGCACGCTGACGGAGAGTGCCCCGCAGCTCGTCGACGTGCGAGCGGTCCCCGGGATCTCGACCGACGAGGTGCTGCGCGTGGCAGCAGCCTTGGAGATGGCCAGCGAGCACCCATTAGCGCGCGTGATCGTCAGCGCGGCTCGCGAACGTCTGGGCGCGGTGGCGCGAGCAGATGTGGTCGTCACTTCCCGCGGCTCCGGCGTAGACGGTCGTGTCGACGGCGAGCATTGTTTTGTCGGCAGTGCCCGGCAAGCGTTGCAGCGGACTGGCCTGGCCGAGTTGCCGGAGGCGCTTTCCTCGACGACTGCGGGCCTGACCGTGGCGGCCGTCGTCCGCCAGGGACGACTGCTCGGCGCGTTGTACTTGAGCGACTCCGTGCGCCCCGATGCCCAGGCGACCGTCGCCGAACTGCGACAACTGCGTGTAGAATCCATCGTCATGTTGACGGGTGACTCGCGCGCCACCGCGGACCGCATCGCGGCGGACGTACAGATCGATGATATCCATGCCGAGTTGCTGCCACAGGACAAGGTACGGTTGGTCGAGGAGTTGGTGTCGCGTCACGACGCCGTGGCCATGGTCGGCGACGGTGTCAACGACGCCCCGGCATTGGCCGCCGCACGCGTCGGCGTGGCTTTCGGAACAACGGCCAGCGACACCGCGTTGGAGACCGCCGACGTCGTCAGCCTGTCGCCACATCTGCGGCGCATTGCCGATTTTGTCCGACTCGGACGCCGCACGCGGTTGATCCTCGCTCAGAACATTACGCTCGCCTTGTCGATCAAGGCAGCCGTATTGTGCTTGGCGTTGGCGGGGCTCGGCACCTTGTGGGCCGCCGTGGCGGCCGATGTCGGGGCGAGCATGCTGGTCGTGTTGAATGGCATGCGGTTGCTGCAGCGTGTCCAATGGACGACCGCTCCTCCTGATTTTCGAGGCTTTCTATGAATTC
>JBFWYF010000465.1:0-6135 GCA_050186685.1 Pirellulaceae bacterium | reverse complement strand
AGGTCTGCGGCTCCTGCACGATGCTGATCAATGGCCGAGTCCGGCAAGCTTGCTCCGCGTTGGTGGACCCTTTGCTAGCCGATCAACCCGATGGAATCGAACTGCGTCCACTGACAAAGTTTCCCGTGGTCCGTGATTTGATGGTGGATCGGCGCCGGTTGTTTCGTGCGCTGGAAAAGCTTCAGTGCTGGATACCCGTCGATGGCTACTACGACGTCGGCCCCGGCCCGCGGCAATCGCCAGAGCAACAGCAACAAGCGTATCCGCTGAGCGAGTGTATGAGTTGTGGGTGTTGTCTAGAGGCTTGCCCGCAATACTCAAAAGTGGAGCTGCGGCACGAGCCAGATGAAACGGACTCACAGTTTCAAGAACGCGAAGACGCGGCGTTCGATCGCAATTTCATCGGAGCACACGCAATGAGTCAAGCAGTTCTGATGAATTCGCATCCCACCGGAGAAATGACCGCCATGTCGCGAATCGAAGCGATGATCGCTCAAGGTGGAATTCAGAATTGCGGCAAAGCAGCCAACTGCCAGGCCGTCTGCCCGAAGGAAATCCCGCTGATGACGTCGTGGGCGCGCGCCGGCCGCATGGCGACTGTGCATATGATCAAGAAAATGTTCGGCGGTTGATCCTCCGGACTGGTGACAATTCCGTTTTACGAAGCTAATTCAAGGAACAATTCCATGCCAGAGCTGAATCTCGACACTCCCGTCGGCCAATGGGTGGCCCAGCGCCCCAGCACGTCGCGCGTGTTTGAAGCGTTTCACATCGATTACTGCTGCGGCGGCGACAAGCCGCTTTCCGCCGCGTGCGCGGCGCGGAAGGTCGATCCGCAGCGGGTCATTTCTGAATTGGAAAAGACAACGGCCCAACAGCCAGGGAAAGACTCGAGCGATTGCTGGATCGATGCCCCGTTGGCCGAACTGTGCGATCACATCGAGCAGACGCACCATGCGTACCTGAAAACCGAACTGCCACGCCTGCACGAAATGATCGCCAAGGTGGTCAACGCCCACGGCGCCAGCCACCCGGAAATGCTCGATGTACAGCAGGCGTTCGCCGCTCTGGAAGCGGAACTGGCCCCACACATGTTCAAGGAGGAGCAAGTTCTGTTCCCGGCAATCCGCCGCCTGGAGGCCGCCGACACTCCGCCTGAGTTTCCGTTTGGCAGCGTGGCTAATCCCATCCGCATGATGGAGCACGAGCACGACAACGCCGGCGACGCGCTCGATCGGATTCATCGCGCGACCAGTGACTACGCCGTTCCCGAAGACGCCTGCAACACCTACCGCGCGATGCTCGACGGACTCCGTCAACTCGAATTGGACATGCATCAGCATGTTCACAAGGAGAACAACATTCTGTTTCCCAGGGCGATTGAGTTGGAACAGACGCTGTCCGTCGCGAAATAACCTCGAGTGGCGGGACGCGATAATAATGTACGAAACGGTTGTCGTGGAGAATCTGCTATGCACCAAACGAAATGTATTCTGCTCGGGATCGCGATACTGGCGATCGCCTCCACGACGAATTCTCCCGCGACCGCCGGCGAACCGACGCTACCGAACCGAGCCGAAGTTCTCCAGCATCTCCGAATCGAACATCCGCGTTTACTGGCGACCCGCGCCGATTTTGAACGGCTAGCGGAGTTGTGTGACCGCGATGAGCGAGCCCGCGGCTGGCTGACCCAGCTGCGCGGCGACGCCGACAAGCTGCTTTCCACGCTACCAGTCACGTATGAGATTCCCGACGGCAAACGTCTGTTGTCCGTTTCGCGGCGGGCGAAGGACCGGCTGTTACTGCTCGGGCTGATCTACCAACTGTCGGGCGAGACAAAGTACGCTGAACGAGCCTGGAGGGAACTCGATTCGGTGACCCGGTTCAAGGACTGGAACCCTTCTCACTTTCTCGATACGGCCGAAATGACATTCGCCGTTGCGATTGGCTACGATTGGCTGTACGACGCCTGGAGCCAGCAGCAGCGGGACCAGTTGCGCAAGGCGATTGTCCAGCACGGCTTGGAGCCAGGATTGACCGTGTATCGAAATAGGCAGTGGTGGTCCAAGTCGATTCACAATTGGAATCAGGTATGCAACGGGGGTATGGCGGTCGGTGCGCTGGCGATCGGCGACGTCGAGCCGGAACTGGCGAGCGAAGTTCTGCACTCCGCACTGCATTCGCTGCCACTGGCCATGAATGAGTTCCGGCCCGACGGAGGTTGGGGAGAGGGGCCAGGTTACTGGCGCTACGCCACCGAGTACAACGTCTACGCGCTGGCCGCGCTGCAGACCGCACTGGGAACAGATTTCGGACTGAGTGAAATGCCCGGCTTTGCCCAAACCGGGGATTTCCCCATCCACTTTGTCGGCCCGGCCGGACAAACTTTCAATTTCGCCGACGCTCACGACCGCTGGCACGGCGCGCCGCAATGGTTCTGGCTGGCCGACCGTTTCGAGCAGCCGTCCTACGCGGCGGCTCAACTATCCTTTGCCGATGAGCACCCGTCGCCGCTCGACCTACTGTGGGGCGCCCGCTGGTCGAGCAGAGTTGGCGACCGAGAACCGCCAGCATCGCCGCTGGCTCGGCATTTCGAAGGGGTGTCGGTAGTCACGCTACGGGGCGCCTGGGACGATCCCGGAGCATGGTTCGTGGCATTCAAAGGGGGCGACAATCGGGTCAACCACGGTCATTTGGATTTGGGCACGTTCGTGCTCGATGCGTACGAACAACGGTGGGCAATCGACCTCGGGCCAGACGACTATAACCTGCCCGGGTATTTTGGCCGCCAGCGGTGGACCTACTTTCGCAACAACACGCAGAGCCACAACACCCTGGTGATCGACGGCCAGAACCAGTCGCCTTCGGCCTGCGCAATGATTGTGCGGTTTGCCGCCGACGAGCACTGGGCTGGCGGCGTGCTCGATCTATCGACGGCCTGGCCACAACTCCAACGTGCCTGGCGCGGCGTGGCCTTGATCGACGATCGGCAAGTGCTTGTGCAAGACGAGATCACGGCCGACAAGCCCGTTGCGCCCGTCTGGCAGATGTTGACCGATGCTCAGATCAAGGTCGAGGGCAGAACTGCAACGCTTTCCAAGGGAGGGCAGCAGATCACCGCGAAGCTGATCGCACCGGAGAACGCCCAGTGGACGACTGAATCCGTGCAGCTTGAGCGGCCGCAGCGCCCCGTCAGCAATGTTCGCAAGCTGCTTGCCGCCGCCCCGCAACCGGTGACGAAGACGCGATTTGTGATCGTCTTTGCTCCGGCTGCCGAGTCCAATGCGATACCTGAAGTCATTCCCTTGGACGAATGGCCCAACACCAGTCCATGACCGACTAATTCCTGACAAACGCCGTGGAGCATGGGGGAATTGATCATGCATCGTGTTGTTTCTGTGCTGTGGCTACTCTCCGCAGGCCATATTGCGGTTTCAAACTTCCCTTGCTTGGCCGTCGAAGTTGATTTGCACGTCGCAGCGGGAGGCAGTGACCATGCGGCCGGCGACGCCGCTGCGCCGCTGGCCACACCAAGCGCTGCGATCGACCGCTTGCCGGAACTTACCAGGCAGTCACCCGACGCCGTTGTGCGGGTGCTGTTGCGCGCCGGGACGTATCGCATTGACCGGCCACTATTGATCGAGCGCAAGCATGTGCCTTCCCGCGGGAGCTTGACGTTCGTCGCCGACGGTGGACTCGCCGTGCTCTCCGGTGGCCGGGCGATCACCGGCTGGCGCGTCGGCGACGACGGATCGTGGTCGGTAACAATTCCCGACGCCGCCAACGGTAAATGGAAGTTCCGCGAGTTGTTCGTAAACGGCCAGCGCCGCTGGCGAGCGCGGCACCCCAACGCAGGGTATCTGCGGATTGATAAGGCGTTTGACGACAAACGCAGCGGCTTCACTTTTGCCGAAGGTGATTTATCCAAGGATTGGACCGACGGCGGTGAGTTGGTGTTTCTGCACGACTGGTCCACCTCGCGGATTCCCGTGCGACAGGTCGAACACGATTCGCGCCGCCTGACGGTGGCCTTTCCGATCGGCAACCGTGCTGATCACTACAATATCGACCATTTCGAGCCGCATCCGCGTTACTACCTGGAAGATCATGCGGCATTCCTCGACGTGCCCGGCGAATGGCTGCTCGGTGACGATGGCGTTTTGACCTACCGTCCGCTCTCAGATGAAAAACCGGAATCGACCGAAGTCGTTGCTCCGCGTGCAGAGGCCCTGCTGATCGTGAACGGTGACGATGAGGGACCGGTTCGCAACGTGCATTTTCAAGGAATACACTTCGAACTCTGCGCGTGGCAACTTCCCGAGCAAGGCTTCGCCGCTTCGCAGGCGACCGCCTACGAGCAGCGCGGCGAAGAGCAGTCCGGCGGGGGACGAAACTTCGTGCCCGCGGCCATTCAGTTTGAAAACGCCGAGAACTGCTCCATCACCCATTCACGAATCTCGCGTTTGGGAACCTCAGGCGTGGAGTTCGGCAGCCGTACCCGCAATTGCCGCCTGGAAGATTGCGTTCTTGAAGACATCTCGGGCAACGGGGTGAACCTGGGCGAAGATTCGAGGCGTACCGTCAACGGTCGCCCCTGGTGGCAGGCCGCGCCGGAGCAGGCGGCGGCGGGGAATATCGTTCGGCATAACCGCATCGAGCGCTGCGGGCAGCAATTTTACGGGGCGGTGGCCGTTTGGGTCGGCCTCGCCCGCGAAATGCAAATCACCCATAACGAGATCGCGCATCATCCGTACACTGGCGTATCGCTCGGCTGGATGTGGAATCCCACGCCGACCCCTGCTGGCGAAAATCTCGTCGCGAACAATCACATTCACCACGTGATGCAGGTGCTCAGCGACGGCGGGGGTATTTACACCCTCGGCCGTCAGCCGGGCACGAAGTTGACCGGCAACGTCATTCACGATGTGCCGCTGAACGCCGGCCGCGCCGAGTCGAACGGGATGTTTCTCGACGAAGGGAGCGACCAGATGGAAATTACCGGCAACGCCATCTGGCACATCGACCGCTCTCCGCTGCGATTTCACCGAGCGCAGCAGATGACCGTCCGCGAAAACGTGCTGGTCGTTCCCACGGCCGAAACGCCGCCGATCCGCTATAACAACACCGATCCACGGACCGTCAAACAAGTTGAAAATCGCATTGTTTCGCAAGATCAGTTCGATTCGGCAAGTATCGCCCGGCCGAGCGTTGGCCCCCGCAAGTAAGTCGTTGTCAGGCGTTTCCCATGCATCGCATACACGTCATCGGCCGCAAAAACCACGGGAAAACGCAATTGGTCGTCGAGTTGGTGGAAGAGTTTTGCCGACGGGGGCTGCGCGTGGGCACGATCAAGCACACGCACCACCGGCACGAACTGGACACGCCGGGGAAGGATTCTCACCGGCATCGGACGGCCGGAGCGGCGGCAGTGGGTATCCTTTCGCCGTCGATGAGCGCGGTTTTCCTGCCGGCCGAAGGCGCATTGTCCGACGAGGATCGCTACGCGGCGATGACGCCACTTTTTGCCGATTGCAACCTGGTAGTGGTGGAAGGGGACTCGCAAACGTCTTCGCCCAAGATCGAGGTCTGGCGTGCGATTCAGCAAACAGCCCCGCTTTCCGCCGAGGATTCGTCGATTTTGGCCGTGGTCACCGACGATCCGGCGCCCCTCTCCACGCCCGCCTTGCCGAGATCCGACGTGCCGCGATTGGCGCAGTGGCTGCTGGAACGTCTTCCCCTGGATCTGGAGCGACGCGCCTAATATCGAGACTTCATCAATTGAATGCCCGGTTGCAGCGTCCTTGTCCACGCGGTCGCCACGTCCGCGTCAAAGATAGGATCAAACTCGCTCACTGCTTGCAGGAGACACGCCAACCACTGATCGTAAAGGTGTGGCGAAATGTCAAGATCGTGACGGCTGTGGCGTTCGGCAATTTCCTCCAGATGGGCGTCGCACTCGGTCGACCAATCGTGGGCGGTCATCATCATGTAAAGCGACATTCTCAGCGCCTCTTTTTGTCGTTCGAAGTTCGTGTTCTTGAACTTCTCTCTAACTTCGCCGGACGAAGCCAGGAAGAGTTCATAGAACCGGTCCAGAAACCCCGGTCGCGCGGTACAACGGTCGAGACTGGCGTT
>JBFWYF010000464.1:0-6138 GCA_050186685.1 Pirellulaceae bacterium | reverse complement strand
TCCGGAGGAGTCACTCCGCCGATATCCAGGAACGTGGGACACAGATCGGGCAAGCAGACAAAGTCCTCCACGACGCGTCCGCCACGACCGCCAGGCACGCGGGCCACCAACGCGACCGCCACACCATGGTCGTAGAGATTGCACTTGCCGGCCGGAACGCCAGGCATGCCGTGGTCGCCGCTCAGAACCACCAGCGTGCGTTCGAGCTCTCCCGACTCCTCCAACTGCCGCAGCAACACCCCCACATACGCGTCGAAGGCCTGGCACTCGCCCAAATAGTCCGCCACATCCTCACGCACCGCGGGCACATCCGGCAAAAACTTGGGCATCTTCCCCGCCAGGCTGTTCGGATCGATCTTCCACAGTGCCCGGCCGGAGCCTTTCACCCATGTCCGATGGGTCGTCGTGGGCCCAAACCAGTACAGCCACGGGCGGCCCGGCTGCCGCTGATCGAGGAAACCCTGAAAGTTGGCTCGGACCTCGGCGAGGATCGCGTCGCGCGCGGCCTCGACCGTCGCACCGTTCTCCACACGACGCGTCGCTTCCTCGGAGAAATTGTTAGGGGCCCGACCTCCCCGCTCATACGCATAGTCCTGTCCACCGATCGGCGCATCCGCTGGACTGCCGGGACTCCAGACCTTATAGCTCTTCCCAATCTGATACCCCGCATCGCGCAGCAACAGCGGAAAAGCGGGGATCGCCTCGTCCCACAGCGCTCCTTGGAGCACGGCCCCGCGCCCACAGTTGAAAAAGTACCGGCCCGAGACAAGCGAACTCCGGCAAGGCGTGCAGGACGGTGCGTTGACAAACGCATTACGGAATAACACGCCTTCCTTCGCCACCCGGTCGATATGCGGTGTCCGCACGACGTCGTTCAAGGTCGGGCGTCCATCCAGCCCGGCATAACAGCTGGCGTAGCGGCCCCAGTCGTCTGCAAAACAGAACAAGATATTCCACCGTGGCGGAGCCGCCTCCGCCGTCGACACCATCGCCCACGCCACCCATGCCCAGAATGCCGCCCGTGCGTTGTACCCCATCGACACATCCGCCATTCATAAAAGGAGGTCAGGCTCCGTCGAAAGCCCCGCAGCACTGACAAGCCCCTTCCCCGGTGCTCCAGCAGAAGGTCAGGGTGAGGGCCATGCGGTCTTCGTACAGCGCCCGTTACGGACTGAATCGCATGTATGCAACGCAAAGAATAGCCGAGTGCCCACGGAACCGTCTAGGTTCGTCAGGGAATAACTTCCCGTTCCCAAACTTCGCGCGGCGACAAGGGTGGCTAGGTGCTTCCGATGTCTCCGCAGGCACTGGCTAGTGGCGGCCAACCGGATGCGCAGGCGAACTGAACTTCTGAGCCAACGCCGCGACTTCCATCCGGGCCAGTTCCCCGCGCAAGCGTTCGCGCTGCTCCTCGGACAGATTCCGCAGTGGCGAACGCACGGGCCCACAATCGATCCCGAACAGCTTCATGGTCTCCTTGAGCGCCGCGAGAAAACCAAAGGAGCTCAACTTCTGAACGAGATCCACAGATCGCAGCTGGCACGCACGCACGGTGGCCAGGTCGCCGTGGCGAAAGGCCGCTTCCATGCGCCGATAGAGTGGCCCGGCGAAGTTGTAGGTCGAACCGATCGCCCCGTGGACCCCCAATACTATGCCCGTGATCAGAATCTCGTCGCAGCCAAACAGGACCTGATACTCGCCGGAGCCCGCACGCAGACATTCCTGCAACTGCACCAGATCGGTATTCGAATACTTGATGCCGACGAGGTTGGGAATACGCGGTTTGGCCCGTTCCAGAAACTCCAACATGGGCAATCGCACGTTAGTAGTCGGCGGAATGTCATAAAAATAGAAGGGCAGGTCACCGGCCGCTTCCGCAACGGGCACTAGAAACTCGATCAGCGCCTCGACGTCAGCAGGGCGGAAATAGGACGGCGAATAGGCCGCCGTGGCGTCGGCACCAATCTCCTGCGCGTGAGCCGCCATCCGGATCGCGTCCGACTGGCAGTTATCACCGACCTGGACGATCACATCCAGCTCCAGCGGCCGAGCTGCTTCCATCCAGCGACTCGCCAGACTCAGCCGCTCGTCCAGCGTCAACGAAGCGCATTCGCCGGTCGTACCTGCGACAAAAACACCATCCACCTGGGTTTCGGCCAGCAGGGCCGCCTGCTGACCGACCACGGACAGATTCAACTGCCCATCCGCGCGAAAAGGTGTAACGGGAGGTGCAATCAGCCGGAATGTAGGACGCGACATAGGGACCGCATGGTTAAGGGATGGAAGCCGACCGAAACCGATCCTCAAGCCTGATCGGCCAGCCCAACCAATGCAAGTCCCGCCGTGTCCACGGCGAGACAAGTTCGGATCCGCGAGGACAGTAAGCAACGACCACGCAAAGACTACCGCCGTCGCTTTCCAAGCTTGCTGCTTGGAAGCGGCTGGACTCAGACGGTAAACTCTACCGATACCAGAGATCCGGCAGCCGGATGGCCCTCCCCCTTTCTTAGCGAGAGGGGTTACTTCCGAGGTTCGTGGAGCCTACGCGGACTGCCAATCCGTTCTCACTTGCCTCAACGCGGTGCCAGGCCAGCAGGGGATTGCCGCGGGATGATTGCCAACAACGAAGTATGCACCATCCGACTCGACACCCCCGGTCTCCACATCGCGTCGACCCGCCTCCGCCAACTCGCGGCTTGGAACCGCACCTGGTCGACGCTGCGCTGACCGCAGCCACGTCCCCAGCAGCCACGTCCCCAGCAGCCACGTCCCCAGCAGCCACGTCCCCAGCAGGATCGTCCCCGGCAGGATCGTCCCCAGCAGGATCGTCCCCAGCAGGATCGTCCCCAGCAGGATCGTCCCCAGCAGGATCGTCCCCAGCAGGATCGTCCCCAGCAGGATCGTCCCCAGCAGGATCGTCCCCAGCAGTATCGTCCCCGGCAGTAACGCCGAATCGGCCCGCTATCGCGCGGACGGCCGGGGCAGGGCAGGGGAACGGATTCTGGCTGGAGGGAGGCGTCACAATGTGCGCCTGCCCTGACTGCTCGGCGCCCATGACCGTTCGCCTGTGGCTCGGAGTGGCCGACTGCTGGCAATGCGGAACCAGCATTGAGTTGACCGAGGAGCAGGAACGGGACCTTCAGCTGATGCTGCGGCACGGCAAGGTGACGTCGCGCCCGGACATCGTTTCTTCTGCCGAAACCCGGCCTTCCGCACCCGCCCCTTCCGCAGCTACACCGACGGCACCCACAACAGCTCCGCCGGAGCCCGCTCCCGAACCGGCCCACTCGCCGCCCTTGTCGGACGATTCCGCTAGCCTGACACCGTCTCGTCCCGTTGAGCAACGGCCTCGCGCGGCTGCCGTTTCCGTCCCTCGGATGCGTCCGCGCCAAGTTCCCTCGGACCGTCCGATTAGCACGGCTCGACGAGCCACCCGCCTTTTCGACTCCTTCCCCGCTTGGTTGATCAGCGTCGTTTTGCACTTGATCCTGCTCACCTTGCTCGCCTTGTGGCACCTGGGCGAGGTGGAAGAGGAGCAACGGATTCTGCTGAGCACCGCCATCGTTCCGGATCAAATCGAAGGGGGAGAAGTGGCCGTCGTGTTGCCCGACCACGAGCTCGCTTTCGATCTGCCCTTGCCGCAGGACCTCGATCTGTCGGATCGAAAGGTGCGCGAAGCGGTCATTCGAGCGGACCAGGACGCGCGTCAGTTGCGTCTCGATCCAGGCGTCGATGAGCCGGACTTGCCCTCGCTGGAATCCGTGAAGGCGGTGATTGGCGGCGGCGGAGGGCGAGGTCCAGGTCGTCCGCTCGCCGCTCGCGACCCGCGCATCCGCACCGACGTCGTGCGACAGGAAGGCGGTACCACCATGACCGAAGCCGCCGTCGCTCGCGGCCTGCTTTGGCTGGCCGAACACCAGGAAGAAGATGGCTCATGGAGCCTCGATCGTTTCAATCATCGTCTTGGCTGCTCGTGTGGCGGAACTGGCAGCATGCACAGCGATGCCGCGGCCACCTACCTCGCCCTGTTGCCGTTCCTGGGAGCCGGTCAGACGCACCTGGTTGGCCGCTATCAGCATCACGTATCCCAAGGTCTGCGTTGGACACTCGCCCACCAGCGTGACGACGGCGACCTGCGGGGCACTTCGACCGGCAATGCCGGCATGTACGCTCAGGGACAAGGAGCGATCGTGCTGTGCGAAGCCTACATGATGACCGGCGACGAAACGCTGCGGCCTCCCGCGCAGCGCGCCGTTCAGTTCATCGTGGCCGCGCAACACATCGCGGGCGGCTGGCGATACGCTCCCGGTCAGCCGGGCGACACCAGCGTACTCGGGTGGCAGCTCATGGCGTTACAGAGCGCTCGCGCCGCAGGATTGAAAGTCCCCGAAGAGACCTTGGAACTGGCGGGCCAGTACCTCGATTCGGTCAGCGAACGGGGAGGGTCGCTGTACAGCTACATGCCGGGCCAGGCCCCCACGCACGTAATGACGGCTGAAGCCTTACTTTGCCGGATGTACCTGGGCTGGACTCTCGACTCGCCGGCGCTGCGCGACGGGATCGAGTATCTAGTCGACCGGCATCTGCCGCGATCGCGCAGCCCGAACATCTATTACTGGTACTACGCCACCCAATCGCTGCATCACGCGGGCGGTAAGCCTTGGGAAACGTGGAACGCTCACATGCGTGAAGTGCTGGTCGAATCGCAAGAGCGACGCGGGCATGCCGCGGGCAGCTGGTCGCCCCGCGGGGAACACGCCAGCGCGGGAGGTCGCATCTATATGACATCCCTGGCCGTCTGCAGCCTGGAAGTCTACTACCGGCATTTGCCACTGTTCCGGCAGCTCGACCTGAAATGAAACCTTAGCCGAACGCCTCGCTGACGACGTCGCCGCCGTCGACGATGCGCATCGGACGCCCCACATTGCTCATGTTCTCCTTGTCGGCGTCCACTCCCAGGCCGTGGCAGATTGTCCGCAGCAGGTCGTTGACCCCGACCGGTCGGTCCGCGGCCTCGTCGCCACCCGGCGAAGTTCGACCAATCACTTGTCCGCCGCGGATCCCGGCTCCGGCCAATACCGTACTGAACGCGCGCGGATAATGGTCGCGTCCGCCGCGCGGATTGACCTGCGGCGTGCGACCGAATTCTCCCATCCAGACCACGAGGGTCTTGTCGAGTAGTCCTCGCTGTCGCAGGTCGCGCAGCAACGCAGCATAGGGACGATCCATTTGTTCGCACAGCTCACGGCAGCGTTCAAAGTTGTTGTCGTGAGTATCCCAGTTACCGAGCGTGACTTCGACAAACGTGATCCCCGCCTCTACCAGCCGCCGGGCGAGCAGGCACCCGCTGGCGAACGCCGATTCGCCATAGGCCGCACGCACCGATTCCGGCTCCCGCTCCAGGTCAAACGCACTCATACGCGGACTCAGCACCAGCCGGGATGCCTTGTCGTACAGCTGTTTGTGGTCGCGCACCTCCTGCCTGGCCCCCGCCTGCTCAAATCCGGCCTCGAGATCGTCCAGCAGTCCCATGCGGCGCCGAAAGCGAGCATTCGTGACGGTACCGGGTAACGTGGTGTTGTTCGGTGGGCGCGCCGGATCCTGAACCGCAAACGGGTCATAGGCCACGCCGAGGTAGCCGCCGCCGGCCGACCCCCGAGCAGCTCCCGCTTCGCCGATCCGGACGAAGCCGGGCAGGTCGAAATCGGGGCGTCCTAACTCGCGCGTGACGATCGCACCCAGGGTCGGGTGCTTGATGCTGGCGGTTGGCAGATATCCCGTATGCATCAGGTAGGTGGCCCGCGGGTGGTTGCCCTCGCGGCTGTTCACGGTGCGCAAGATGCATAACTCGTCCATCGACTGAGCCAGCTCAGGCAGGTACTCGGCCAGCGTGATGCCGGGGACCGACGTCGCGATGCCGCGCGTGTCACCTCCATGGGCGTGTCCCGGCTTGGGGTCCCACGTTTCGAACTGGCTGGGACCTCCCTGCATCCACAGCAGGATACAAGCCATCCCGCGTTGACGCAGGTCGGCGGCATGAGCCGACAGCCGATCGGTCCAGTGCACGCCCGCCGCCGCCGCGGCGCCAGACCAAGAAACGGCCCGCAAAAAATCACGTCGGCGCACAACACTGCGGCG
>JBFWYF010000463.1:0-6140 GCA_050186685.1 Pirellulaceae bacterium | reverse complement strand
CCCGCCATCACTGCCGCTGTGTGCCTGGCGAGCAATGGCACGGCAGACAGGGCAACCGCCTGCTTCGCCAGATACCAGTACCGACTGTCAAACCAGTTTCGTTTACCGATCCACGCTGACAGTCGCTCGCAGTCAACAAGATACACTTCGTCCCCAGCCAGCCGGCCCAGTTGTGCATTCAGCACCTGTAACATCATGTGGCGGGAACCAGGGACACGTGCGGCAAGGTGTCCCATCGCAACAATGGCGGGCGTGGCAAAGTTGTGCTGGATGACGCGAGCCTGAGAGATGTCACGCACCGCTTGCCACAAACTGGTCCAACGCCGACATTCGGTCTCGACAGCCGACTCCGGTTCGTCACACAGCGGCGGCAACATGACCTCGCCTTCGTGCACGGCCAGAATAACGATCTCGGGGTGCGATTGATGGAGTCCGCTTTCCGGATCGAGAATCTCCTGCCGATACTGACCAAACGCACCTTCCCAGACTTCGATTTCGATTCCGCGAGCAGCTGAGGCGAGCGGGAGCAATTGGGCAAACGATTGTGTATGGTAGCTGCCGGTAATCGCCACCCGGATGGTGCGTCGGCCCTGGGCTGGACGAGACGACGAGGACCGGCGCAAGATCCCCGCGGCGGTTTGCCAGGCGGCGAAGTCATCCCCCTGGTCGACAACCGCGATCGCCCAACGCCGGGCGTCATCGAGCGCACCGGACTGTTCGTAGCAGCGCGCCAGCTTCAGGCAAACAGCCGCCCCTGGTCTTTCGCTGGCAGACACCGCGCGCTCGTACGCCGTGGCCGCATGCGCCAGCTTCCCTTCTTGGCGAAAAGCGTCTCCTTCTGCCAGCCAGCGATCTATTTCCGATTGCGAGACAGTCATCGCATTATATGCCGTTGTCCGCCGACGACTCCGGTCGCTGGGGCATGCGAATGACCCGCGGGGGAGCGGCCACGACGGTAGACCCCGGGGGAATGTCTGTCATGACGACGACATTCGCCCCGATGCGCGTGTCGTCACCGATGCGGACCGGTCCCAGAACCGCCGCGCCACATCCCAGTTCCACGCGGTTCCCAAGTTGAGGAGCCAAAGCGACAGAATTGGCGCTTACTGCCCCGATCGTCGTGTTCTGGCGCACGAGACAGTCGTCGCCTATCACCGCACGGGGATGAATGACAATGCCACCTTGATGCGCGATGATGAACCGTCGGCCGATGCGTGTCGAGCGGCGCAACTCAATGCCATAGTGATTGCGCACATACCGGTATAAGAACGTGTAAAGCCAGCCCAGCATGACGCGTGCTGGCTTGAACGCGAGGTTACTCTGCCAGACGCCGAAACGTTGGACGGCCAAAGCGCGAAATCCCGGTAACGTCCAATCACGACCGTTAGCCTGCCAGTCCTCTCGGACGAGCGAGATGAATTCGACAAACAGCCGCCTCTGATTACGGGCCCGGTCGGCAAAGCGACGAACTGCCACCTGCGGTACAGACTCCTCCGACGGTGCTGCGTGACTCTCACCGCCGGGATGCGACACCATGTAACGATCGGAGACCATGGGTGACTCACCGTTTACAAACTACGCGCGGTTTTCGGCTTCGGCGAATTCTTCGTCCGTCGCCGAAGCTGCGGACTCGTATCGGGTTTCCCAGCGCAACGCGGGTCGAACGACGCCGTACATTTTGCCTACCCAGTCTCCTCGCGCGGAATCCCCATCTTGCGAATCGACAACGTGGAACGCCACGGAATCCGGCGAAACGAACTGCGGGCGAGGGGGATCCATCGACAACATATTCGCATGCACGAAGAACATGCCTTCGGCCAGGAAATTGCCTGGAATCCAGGCCACGCTGGTATAGCGTCCCTTGGGGCGACGTCGGCCTCGCCATTCAGGATCCAGATCGTGCGCCGTGAAGACGTGAATACTCTGATCGTTGAACAGGTGAAAATGGGGCAACAAGAAGTAGCCGGATTCCAATACCTCGAATTCCATTTCCAGAGCCACGGGCCGGCGGATGTCCATCGACTCACTCACCTCGCCCTCCGCATTACGAACTCGGACGGCCCGGAGCCGCGTGCATTCGCCCTGGGGCGCCTCGGCCGGATTCTCCCACACACGCTTGGCACTCGTACCATGATCTCCGTGCAGATAGGCTGCCACAACTTCGTCCGCAGGCCCATCGTGCACGAGCCGACCTCGCTCGATCATGATTGCCCGCTGGCACAACCGTGTGATTGCCGGCATGCTGTGCGATACGAAGAGGACCGTCCGGCCGGCGCGGCCAACTTCGGCCATCTTGCTCAAACACTTCTTCTGAAACCGCGAGTCGCCGACTGCCAGCACCTCATCCACGAGCAGGATTTCGGGTTCGAGGTGCGCGGCCACGGCAAAAGCCAACCTCATATACATCCCGCTGGAGTAGTGCTTGACGGGCGTATCAACAAAACGGTCGACTTCGGCGAAGGCCACGATCTCATCAAACTTCTTGCGAACTTCTGACTGACGCATGCCGAGAATGACTCCGTTCAGGAAGATATTCTCGCGTCCCGTAAGTTCCGGATGGAAGCCGGTTCCAACTTCGAGCAGCGACCCGATGCGCCCCCGAATATCGGCGTAACCGTCGCTGGGCTCGGTGATCCGCGACAGCAATTTCAGCAGCGTGCTTTTTCCCGCACCATTCTGACCAATGATCCCCATGACCTCGCCGCTGCGGATTTCGAACGACACGTCCTTTACCGCCCAGAAATCTTCGTGCGCCGGCTCGCTTGCCTTGGCTTGCCGGGTGACCAGTTGACGGAATTTGTGCCAGGGCGCGGCCATGGCGACCGTCATCTGTTCCCGTAGAGTCTGATAGGACGGGCCCCGGGACTTCCGAATACGATACTTCTTACTCAGACCGACTGCTTGAATCGCTGGGATACTCATGGCTTATTCCCTGCAACGTCCCGCAGAACACCTGGGGCTGCGTGGCGTGCCGCACCTCACATGGATCGTGGACGACGGGATGAAGTTCAGGCCGAACTGCCGCTGCACAGCGGCTCTGGCGTTTCAACGGCACACATGGAAGGAGGAAAGGCGGCATCCTGTCTTCGTCGCAGTTCGTCGCAGAGCCGCCCGACGGGCACTTCCACGTCGTCATAGGTGAGTACCTGATCCCGTTCGACATCCCGCACAAGTCGGCACCCCTCGGTCAGTCCCATCGGGAACAGACGTTGCTGACGCGCCACGTCATAGTTCTCACATTGGCCGTACAGATGGTAACCGCCGATGCCGTCGAGAACTGTCCCCGCGGACAAAGGTGTCTTGGCCGTGGCTACCACATCGACGCAAGGAGGTCCGAGGGGAGTGATCGCCGCGTCATGGAACAGGGCAGCCCGCGCCGCCGTCAGCGGGGTCTCAAAGTGACATAGGTGATAGGGCGTGTAGAAGCAGTAGAGCGGGCCGGTACCAAGCTTGTACAGGTTCAGGTAGTGCTGCTGCGTCGGATCGTCATGCGTTCCGAGGACGAAAACCCCAGGAGAAGGCACTGCACCGACCACATAGTCGACGATTCCAGGACCGTTGAGAAGGTGCTCGTGTGGATACCAGTTCACGGCCTCCTGTACGGAGGTTCCCGCGGGAACCGTCGGTCCGAACATGCCCCGCTTGCCGACTCGCATGCCGGTGGCGTTCGCGATAATCGCCTGCTCGAAGGAGATCTTGCTGCCATCGGCGAAAGACGTCACCATGCGAGGCTGCTGCTTCCAACGTCGGGCGAATTCGGCTTGCGTCGTAGGATTGCGATAGGGGTCCTGCAGCCCTTTGATGTTGCCGCACAATACGGGCCGCACTCCGATGGCTCGTACGAATCGGTAAAGATTGAGGGTCACACCAGGCTGATCGCCGTCGGCATTAGTGATGACGACTCCAGCCTCATCGGCATACGTTTTCAACAAGGGTCCAAGCGTGCCATCCAACTCGGCATTCATGATGACGAGGTGCTTGCGGTTTCGAATCGCCTCCAAGGCCACGTGTGCCCCGAATTCGACGGCGCCAGTGACTTCCACAATCACTTCGACCGAAGACGCCTGGCATGCCAGCACTGAGTCCTGGGTAATGGCGTATCGGCCGCTAGCGATAGCAGCCTCCATTTCCGCCAACGATGACACTTCGACGACATCGGTCGCCCCCGCTTCGTGATAGGCCCGACGCGCTCCTCGAGATTCCGATTCGCGATCGCAACGAGTTTCAAGCCAGGGACGCGCGAGAGGATCTGGAGTGCGATACCTCGCCCCATGAAACCCGCGCCGACCATGGCGACGTGCACGGGCCGTCCAGCTCGGGCGCGCTCCTGAAGAGCCTTATCGACGATAATCATGACGATGTTCCTGTCGAACCGCTTGTAGTTGCTCGCTCGCCGATGGTGGCATTATGAGGCGATTGGAGTTCGATCCGAATGCGAGGTTGGTTCCGAAGAAGGATGCGGCACGTAGTCCGGCCAGGACGCATCCTTCGGCGAGATCACGCTGATCGGCAGCGGCCAGTCGATACCAATCGCGGCATCGTTGTACCGCATCCCCCGTTCGTGTTGAGGGGCATAAAACTCCGAGACGAGGTAATTGGCTTCTGTGTCATCGCACAGGGTTTGAAATCCGTGAGCAAATCCTCGCGGAACGTACAACATCTTGTAATTATCCGCGGACAGCTCCAGGCCGATCCACTGCAGATAGGTCGACGAATCCGGCCGGAGATCCACAATCACGTCATACAGGGCGCCGCGAGTGCACCGGATGAACTTGGTCTCCTCGCTGGGGGCCACCTGGTAATGCATGCCGCGCAACGTCCCCCGCATACGGCTCAGCGACAAGTTAACTTGCACGACGTGGGGGACCAGCCCGTGGGCGTCAAACTCGCGGCTGCACCACGCTCGCGCGAAGAACCCGCGATCGTCCTCGCGCTTTTCGAGTTCTGCTGTGAAAGCACCGGCTAGCTTGGTCTCGCGAATGATCATCAATTCCTCCAGAAGAGGTTTTCATCGACCCGTTGGGAAGCGATGAGCCGTTGAAACTGCCGAAGTCGAGTGAAGGGCGGCGAGTCAAAGGTCTCCTGGGACATCTGAATGCGCGAAAAGACGTCGTGCAGTTGTGCCGCTCCCCGCACCGCATCGTACGAACACTTGAATTCCGGTAAATGGCGCTGGATCTTGTCGAACGACACGCGATAACTGCGCGAGTCACCATCGCGTGAGCCGAAGTGCAGATCGCACCCAGGAAACGCCGACGCCACGGTTTCCGCGATTTCGCGCACCCGGTAGTTTTGTCGCGAATCCCCAACATTGAACGTCTGGCCGTGAATGGCGTCGCGGGGCGCTGCCAATACACAAGCAACTGCCTGGCAGATGTCCAGTACGTGGACCAAGGGACGCCACGGGGTCCCGTCGCTCGTCATCCGGATTTGCCGAGTCGTCCAGGCCAGTCCGGACAGATTGTTCAGCACAATGTCAAACCGCATCCGTGGCGAGGCACCGAAGGCCGTGGCGTTCCGGAGAAATGTTGGGGAAAATGTTGCATCGGCGAGCGGCGCCACGTCGCGTTCCACCAGGACCTTGCATTTGGCATATGCGGTCAGGGGATTGACTGGCGATTCCTCGGTGCGTGCCCCATCCTCGCCCAGGCCATAGACGCTACAGGAGGACGAATACACAAACCGCTTCACTCCGGCCTTCTTGGCCAGTTCCGCAAGACGCACACTTGCGCGATGATTGATCGCAAACGTCAGATCCTGGTTCAGTTGGCCCAGGGGATCATTCGATAACTCTGCCAGGTGCACGACGGCATCACAGCCCAACAGATCGGCTTCGGTCACCTGACGTGTATCTTTGTGCAAAACCGTATACGACGGTCCATTCTGATACAACATGCCGTCGCTGTAAAAACCGGCGTCGAGTCCCACTACATCGTGGCCGAGCTCGGCCAGGTGTGGAGCCAACAACGAACCGATGTACCCGTCTGTTCCTGTAACCAGTACTTTCACGAGCGATTTCCTCCCCGCGGCCAGCAGCCGCTTACCAGATTTTCCACGGTGCCCCTCCCGACTGCCACATTTCGTCGAGCACCATCTTGTCTCTCAACGTATCCATGGGTTGCCAGAATCCGTGGTGGCGA